>JANOEF010000469.1:0-2011 GCA_031413075.1 Acidobacteriota bacterium
CAGTCATACAAACTGAACCTAAACCTTTACAGGCTTTTTGAAAGTCTTCGCAAGCTCCTTTCAAATCGTCAATTTTTTCTTTCGCTTTTCCTCGATTTAAATAGATATTTTGTGAGGTGCAAGCTAGAGACAAAACTGTAATCCCTTTTTCAGATTTAACAATACTGGAACATTCTTGAATAACTTTGTCATAAAAATAGACAGCATCTCTATAATTTTTCTTTGAGAATTCGGCATCACCTTTTTTTGTAAGGGAATCAATTAACTCAGCTTTTGCGTTGTCCGATTGGGCATTGCAGATAAAAGAACTGATAAATATCAAGAACAAAGATTGTAAAACGATAGTTGCTAATTTCATTTTTCCACCTCTTTTGCATATTACCACAATTTTGAGTTTGCCAAAATAGAAATCTAAATCAGCAAACTCATTCTAGCCTTTAACGCAGATAACCTGTTTGATTTCAGCCACAACTTCGACTAAATCGGATTGGTTACGCATTACTTTTTCGATGTCTTTATACGCTGACGGGATTTCGTCAATTACGCCTGCGTCTTTGCGACATTCGATGCCTTTGGTTTGTTTCGCCAAGTCTTCTTTCGTGTATTTTTGTTTCGCTTTGGTGCGGGACATTTTACGCCCTGCGCCGTGCGAACACGAGTTAAAACTTTCCCGAAAACCTAAACCTTTGATAATAAACGATTTTGCTCCCATCGAACCCGGAATGATGCCGAAACGACCTTCTTCGGCGTTAATCGCACCTTTGCGGGTGATAAAAACATTTTCGCCGTAGTGTAATTCCTCAGAAACGTAATTATGGTGGCAGTTGACTGTGATTTCAGGACGAAAAGCCTTGGCTTTATTGAACATTTTGTTAAAAACTTTCAACAGACGATTCATCATAACTTCACGATTTTTCATCGCATAACTTTGCGCCCAAGCCAAATCGTTCCAATAGTTTGTGAATTCCGGCGTGCCTTGGATAAAATACGCAAGGTCAGGCGCAGGCAATTCGTTCAAACGATGAAGCGATTTTGCGGTTGAAATATGACGTTCTGCCAATTCTTTGCCGATATTACGCGAACCGGAATGAAGCATCAGCCAAATATTGTCTTCGGTATCAAGGCAGACCTCTATAAAGTGGTTCAATTTGTTACTAATTGTTAAGAAAAAAAAGAAACTTCCTTAAAAGTCGCCAAAGGTGACAAACAACATAGCCTAGGGTAAAGCGAAAATAATGAGCGCAACCCTAGTATTGATAAACAAGGCTTTCCAACGCTGAAAGTGTCGAACAATTTTGCTTGAATGTTGCTCACTTTCAGCGAGCAAATGCTTTGTTTATCTCACCTAGGGTTGCACCCTAGGCTATAATGTTGGTCATCTTCGATGACAAAATCGAAAATTCTCAAATATCCTTACAACCGACCAAGACATTTCTGCTTGGTTCTGCATCTTCCTTATTCGATGCAGTTCGGAACATACCTTCATCTTGCAGTTTAATTCAAGATGTCCAAGTCCCTCTGTTCTCTACGGGGCGTTTTACCGCTTCCCTCGGTGTTTGCATCTCAGCCTTTCACCGATTTGGACGAATTTTCATTATCGCATCACTGCGATACGGGGCAACTTACCCCCACCTAGAGTTCCAAGCTGTTTCATTGATTTCGCCGAAAGTTCCTGCACGCCTTTGTGCAATTCTTTGAACGAATCCCAACCTTTCCAACGCGAAGCCTCGTCAACCGATTCTTTATACCAGTTAAATCCAACCGGAATCGCTTCTTCGATTTTAAGACGTAATTCACGAAGTTTTCCGTCCAAGATTGAACTTTTGAAAGGCGTTTTGACTGCCATCATCCCGCAACCCACGTCAACGCCCACAGTTGCCGGAATGACTGCATCTTTGGTCGCGATAACCGAACCGACCATCGAACCTTTGCCGAGATGTGCGTCCGGCATCAAAGCGACGTGCTTGTAAAGACAAGGCAGCCGCGAAACATTGCGAAGCATATTTTGTTC
>JANOEF010000470.1:0-5275 GCA_031413075.1 Acidobacteriota bacterium
AGCCCTTTTTCGTGGCGGCGACGTAGTGCTGGTGGTAGTCGGAGAGGGCCGCGAGCTCGGCCGGGATCGAATCGACCCCCGCCCGGACTTCCTGCAGGCCGACGATCTCGGCAAAATTGGAACGATCCACTTCGCCCGAAGGCCATCACGCAAATGCCATTTTACGTGCGACAACAGGCGATGCAAACAACTCAACCACCGAAACTCAAAACAGTTATTTGCAGGCAATCAAACAACACAGATTGTTCTTGGTTGGGCTGATAGCTTTGCTCATCGGTTCAATCGGGGTTGGTTATTATTTTTACACGGCGAAAAATACGGCTGTTGGTGGCAAAAAATCAATCGCCATTTTGCCGTTAAACCCAATCAACTCGGCGAATCGTGATGAGATTTACGAAGTCGGGATTGCCGATTCGCTGATTAACCGAATCGGTTCAATGAAAGGATTTGTTGTGCGACCACTGAGTGCGACTCGCAAATATGCCGACATTGAGCAAGACGCGATAACAGCAGGAAAAGAGCAGCAGGTTGATTACGTTCTCGCCTCTAATTATCAACTTGTAGGCGGAAAAATTCGTATTACCGCACAACTTTTAAATGTTGCTACTGGTCAGATTGAGGAAACTTATAAAAGCAGCGAAAAAGATGCGAGTGACGTTTTTGCGATGCAGGACGCAATCGCGGGCGAGGTCGAAAACATTTTGCTGGTGAGATTCGCTACTACCTCAAGCAGCCCGATCGCAAAGCGCGGGACGACTAATAAAGAAGCGTATCGCCTCTTTTTACAAGCCAGATATTTAGTTGATAAAAGAAATTTGGGAGAGGTTCAGAAAGCAATCGAAATTTTGGAGCAAGTCGTCAAAATGGACGCGAACTACGCACAGGCTTGGGCGATTAAGTCATACGCTCATAACACTATAACTATTCGAGGTCGGAATGTTAATGCTCACGAAGAGTATCAAAAATCAATTGAAGCGATAAACCAAGCCTTGGCTCTCGACGCGAATCTGCCGGACGCGCAAAGCGCCTTGTGCGAAGTTAAAATAAGTTACGAATTTGATTTTGCGGGGGCGGAACGGGCGTGCCGACGGGCTCTCGAATTAGACCCGCATTCTTCACTAGCGCATCAAATTTATTCGCGTTTTCTGATGTCTCGCGGGCGTTTTGATGAAGCAATTGTCGAGAGCCAGACCGGGGCTGAACTCGACCCGGCGGCACTTTTTAAGCAACTATATCCTGCAATCGCTTTTTATTACGCTCGACGTTATACAGAATCCATACTTCAATCAAAAAGATTTGATGAAATGAGTCCAAATAGTACCAGCAATTATCTCTGGTTAATTGGCGCATTGGAAATGCAGAAAAATTATGCCGAAGCCTTTGAATATCTGATGAAACTCCAAACTTTACAGAAAACGGACGAGCAAACTATAAAGGTTTTTAAGACAGCGTATCAAAAGTCAGGGTGGCAAGGAGTTTTGCGCGAACAAGCCAAAAGATTCGATGAAGGCAATCAACCTTATTTTTTCGGTGCGTGTTTAAACGCGCAGATAGGTGATGAGGATGAAGCATTTGAATATTTGGAGAAATCTTATCAGCAACGCGAGTGGGCATTGGCTTATCTTCAAGTCGAACCGCGCCTCGACCCTTTGCGCGACGACCCGCGTTTCGATGAATTAGTCAGGCGCGTCGGGTTGAAATAAAGACAACCGACTGTGGAGCGCAACCGTCTCGGTTGCCTCTGTCACGTCAACGGCGTAATAAGTGTTTATCTTTTGGTAACTTTGATTAAGCAGGTCAGCAAAAAGTTTGGAGACTTATTGAAAACGAAGAAAAACTTGCAAATAGTTGAGTAAATTTAGTTTTCGGTTTTTCTATATTTTATATTTTTAATTTTGTATTAGTGCTTACCTAGCTCATTTTTCGCACTTTGCGCTCATGGCAAGCGAGAAAGCTTTGGGCTCCAGTCGGCTTTATAGCTATTTTCTACTTGGCTAATCTTTATCACTTTAATATTTACGCTCTTTGCGCTTTAATTATTTAATGATCTGGCAGACTTCGCAGCGAACATTAAGTTTAGAAAAAACTCTGGTGATGGCGATCTTAAACGTCACGCCTGATTCATTTTCGGATGGCGGAAAGTTTAATCAAATTGATTCTGCCTTGGAGCGAGCCGAGAAACTCATCTCCGAAGGCGCGGATATTATTGACATCGGCGGTGAATCAACTCGTCCACATAGCGACAGAGTTACTATCGAGGAGGAAATCAGGCGGACCTTGCCAATCATCAAGGCTATCTCAAAACGTTTTGACATACCGATTTCGATTGATACCAGCCAAAGCCAAGTTGCCGAGTCTGCGATTACGGAGGGTGCTGAAATTATCAATGATATATCAGGGTTAAGATTTGATGAAAGAGTGGGCGAAATTGCCGCAAAATTAAAAACAGGGTTAGTTTTAATGCACGTGCGGGGGAATTTTGAGACAATGCACAAGTTGGAGCCAGTCACAAATATTTTGCCGGAAGTCACAGACGGATTTCATTGGAGCCTCGAAAAAGCGAGGAGTTTCGGGGTTCAAAAAGAATCAATTGCTCTTGATATTGGAATTGGGTTTAGTAAAACTTTCGAACAAAACTTGGAACTCCTGGCAAATTTGGATAAACTCAATCTGGAATTTCCTGAATATCCAATGATGGTTGGAACATCACGTAAATCATTTATCGGAAAGATTTTGGATGAACCTGAGGCGGGTCAAAGGTTATTCGGCAGTCTATCGAGCATCGCAATTGCAGTTTTTAACGGCGCAAAAATTGTTCGGGTTCACGATGTCAGGGAAACCATCGAAGCGGTTAAAGTCGCCGAAGCGATAAAACAAATGAGAAAAACATATGATTAAGAAAACACGATTGCTGATTTTGTTCATAATTTTGTTCACTACTACACTTGCAAATGCTGATGTTCCCCCACCTCCAGGCTATAACAAAATCAAAGTAAGTTTTGTAATTGAAACCAATGAAGATTTATCGGATTACAGATTCTTTTTTGATTTTTCGGGTGCTTTACAAGAGGTCGAAGTGAAAAGTATGGGTAAAACAAATATTCCTCCGCTTGGAGGCGGAGCCCGATATGCGAGCGGTGATTTTATGGCCATTCCCAAGAAAAATTTGGCAGCGTTTGGAAGCGAATTAACTTTTGAGCAGTTAAGCGGTTTAAGTGAATCACTCAGTAATAAAAAAATCGAAGGCGTGATTGAATTAGGGGAACATATTTTTATTCAAACAATAAAGGGGGGCAGGCGTGATTCGGCTAAAACCTATTTACTTGTTCGTAAAGCCGACACTCTTCAAATGTCGCCTAAGAAAAAATCGTCAACCAAGAAAAAAGTCGCTTCTCTTTTTGTTTCTGAGGAGGAAGAAACCGAAATGCCAGACAGTAAAAATAATGCAATCGGAGGGGTTTTTCTGTCTTTGTTTTTCGTGACCGGAGGAGTGTTTTTGTTTCGTAAATCTCAGGGAGAAAGGTAAAAATGTTCAAAAAGAATTTGATGAGCATAATAATATTTTTTCTTTTTGCAGCTGTGACGAAGGCCGATATTGCACCTGCCGCGGGATACACTCAAGTTAGGACGGATTTGATAATTGAAACCACAGAGGATTTATCCGATTTTCGTTTCTTTTTAGATTTTAGAGGTGATTGTAACGAAGTAAAATTAAAAAGCAATGATATTACAACCATTCCTTCACCAGGCGGCGGGGTCAGATATAGCACCGGAACATTGTTGGCAATTCCTAAAAAAAGCCTCAAAGATTTTGGTGAAGAGCTGACCTTTGAGCAACAACATCAGTTAGGCGAATTGGTTAGTAAAAATCAGGTTGACCAAATGCTTAAATTACTTCAACATTCGTTTTCTACTATTATTAACGATTCGGACATCGCAAATTGGTCGTATCCGACGTATCGGCTTGAACGGAATGGAAACACGTTTGTAGCCAAAGAAAATCAGAGAATTAAACCCCGAAAAAGTAGCGGAGCAGCAATTGATTTTACTTTTTATGGAATCGTAAAAAGAATAACAATATTTGGTTACATCGTTTTTATCGGAATCCCGCTCATACTTACTGTTTTGGGAATTTGGTTGTTTAGAAAGCGAAAATTGGGTAAGAAATTATGAAAAGCATTAAATTTGTAGTAATCATTATAGGTTTTATCTGGGTTTTAGGTTTTACCGAATGTTATAAACCCGTCACAAACTCGGGATTACCAAAACGAATCAAAACCGTAGCGGTGCCGGCTTTTCAGTTCGAAGCCAAAGGCTTTCGGTATCGGGTCGAATCACGATTTACCGAAGCGGTGATGCGCGAAATTATTAAACGAGGCAAGGGACTTAAGGTGCAAGGGACTCGTGAGGGGGCGGATGCGGTAATTGATGGAACCATCCGTGATTTTAACTTTTCCGGAGTTTTGCTCGACCGTCAGGGGCGGGCGCGAGTCTATGAAGTAACAATCGTTGGCGCGGTCACTGTCAGAGACTTGGAACAAAATCAAGTGATCTATGACAACCAAAATTTTATCTTCCGTGATTCTTTTGAATTTTCCGATGATCCTCGCTCATTTTTTAACGAAGAAGATCCGGCCGTCGAACGGATGGCGCGGTCATTTGCCGAGTCGGTTGTTTCAACCATCGTCAATGGAATCGGAGTAAAAGAAGAAAAGAAATAAGGCAGTAAATGAATTCGTAATACGTAATTGGTAATTGGTAATTGGTAATTGGTAATTGGTAATTGGTAATTGGTAATTGGTAATTGGTAATTGGTAATTGGTAATTCGTAATTCGGAAATGAGTAAATGAACATTTTATCGCGCGAGGATTTACGCAACCAATTAAAAAAAGGTGAAATTAAACCGCTTTACCTGCTCTTCGGGGCGGAAAAATATTTGCGTGATTTAGCGGCAAAAACCATTACCGAGAGGGCTTTACAAGATTCGCAAATTCGCGAATTTAACGAAACCACGCTTAGTTTGAATGAAACGGATTTTGTCCGGGCCATTTCTTCTGCCGAACAGTTGCCGATGCTTTCGACCCGCCGAGTCGTCAGAATTACAGACCTCAAAATCGGGGCCACGCCCCTTAAAGACAATCTTAAGGAAGAGGACGAAACTACTTTGGCGAAATATTTAACCAGGCCGGCTGAAACTTCGGTCGTTATTTTTATCGCCGATGAACTCGACAAAAGAAGAAAAATATCAAAATTATTGCTTGAACATTGTCTGTC
>JANOEF010000471.1:0-4475 GCA_031413075.1 Acidobacteriota bacterium
ATTTGTCGGCCTGACATTCATGGTTCACAACGGCAAGCTGCACATGAAGGTGTTCGTGACGGAAGACATGGTGGGCCACAAGCTGGGTGAGTTCGCTCCTACGCGGACTTTCCGCGGCCACGGCGGCAAGACGAAAAAGGATGAATATGTTGGGAGATTTGTATGCCAAAGCCTCTGAGCCGGATGATGCAGTCAAATGTTTTACCCAGGTGGCTGAATATTACAGCAAACAAGGTTTCGCGCAAAAAGCAATCGCCATTTACAACAAAATCTCGCGGCTCAAGCCTGATTCTCTGGAGGTGTCGGCGAAACTTGCACAACTTTATCAAAACAAAGGCTCAGTTGCCGAGGCTCGGACGCACTACAACACTCTCGCAGAACAATATACCCGCACCGGCCGGAAAGCGGAGGCTTTGGCCGTTTGGAAACAAATTGCGAATTTGGATCCTAACAATACCGACATTTATCTAAAAATTGCTGATGCTTGTTGGCATGGTCAACAAAAAGAAGAAGCGGCCAATGCCTATATCGAAGCAGGTAGTCGTTTGGTTACCAATAAACAATTTGAATCAGCGGTGACCGCATTTTCACGGGCGATGGAAATTCGTCCGGACGACATTGTAGCTATCCGGGGTTTTGTTGATGCACAAATTAATTTGAGGTATCCCGAAGAAGCAATTGGATTGTTGGAAAATTCCCTCTTGCGTCAGCCTTATAATCGAGAATTAATGAACCTTTTGATAGATTGTTATCTCGAAACTGAAAATATGGCGGAAGCAGAAAAAAACACCGTCAAAATGGTAGAACAAGAACCGGCAAACTACCTGAAATTGCTGGATTTAGTCAAGGTCTATCTGAGAAAGACCGAATTGGACTCGGCAGTCCGTTTACTTTCAATGGCTTCCGAACACATGCTGGTGGGCGGAAAGGCTCTCGAACTAAACCGTCTGATTCACGAAATTTTGGCCAAGAATCCTGAAAGTGTGAGTGCCTTACGATTGTTGGTCAGACTTCATTCGTGGCAACGTGACGAAGCACAGTTGAAGAACTCATTTGAAAAATTAGCTGAAGCGGCAAAATTGAACGATGCTCCGGATGACGAAAAATATGCGCTTTCACAACTAATTATGATGTCGCCGCAAAATTCATATTATGCTCAGCGGCTGCATGAGTTAAACGCCTTGAATGGTGATACTTATATGCCTCCAACGCTAGGGGCTGGTTTTGAGATTCCAACCTTTGAAAGTTTTAACCGTTTAGGTCAGGAAGATGAATCTTTGTCGCAAAGCGCTGATGTTTTTGCTGAATACGGCGTAGATCTAAATTATTCAAAATTAAATGGAAACGGGGATTCCGAGGCCCTGGAAAAAGCAGAGAGTTTGGAAACAATGGAGGATGGTGTTTCAGTCATAGATACAGAAACTGTGAACATTTCCGAAACATCCGTTCAATCGTTTGAATCGGAACCTCGTCAATTGTCCGAATTTGAACTGCACAATCTCCAAAGGGAAATTGAGGGAGTTGATTTTTATGTGGCCCAGGGGTTCAAAGATTTAGCCGAAAAGTCACTGGTTGAAATCGAAGAAAAATTCGGTCAACATCCTGAAATTGATAAACTACGCAGATCATTGAGTGATGGTGCTCCAACCATTGCATATAATGAAGAGCTTCAAGACGAAGTTGAAAAGGTTGAATCGGTTGAAAAAACACTCAACGAACCGGTTGAGTCTTTTGTTTCCGAACCGGGAGAGGCCTTTGTCGCTGAGCCAACTAATTCACAAATTTCAGAAACAGTTATTTCAGAAACGGTCGTTGAGGATCATCCGGTCCAGGAAATACAGCCTGAAATCTCAAATGAAACTCCCGAGACGTTTTCTGGTTTTAATCAAAACGGCGCAAATTTACTGGATGAAATAAAATCAGAATTTGGTATCGTTGAAAGTAAACCTGTTGCAAATGATGAGGATTTTGACACCGCTTACCAGACCGGCATCGCCTATAAAGAAATGGGGATGATGGAAGATGCCATCAAAGAATTTCAATCAGCCATTAAATTGATTTCGGTTGATGACGGCACCCGCCGCTTTTTTGCCTGTTGCAATTTATTGGGACATTGTTTTATGGACAAACAGATGCCGAACATTGCGCTGATGTGGTTTAAACGGGGTCTGGAATCCAAAAATCTGAACGAAGAAGAAGTCTTTGCTCTACAATACGAACTTGGAAATGCCTACGAAAAAGCTGGCGACAAACAAAAAGCTGTCGAATATTTTGAACAAATCTACGGGATGAGTGTGGGTTTTCGAGATGTCGGTCAACGACTGCAAAATTTGCGCTGATTTTTAGCTGAAGCTTTAAGAACAATAAATACAGTCCGATGGGTGGCAGTCTGAGGTTGCTGAGATTTTAAGCAATAAAGCATTATTGAAATATTTAATGAGAAATAAATTGTTGATAAACATAACCAGGTCAGCAAAAGTTTTACGACATTTTGAAAATCAAGAAAAGTTTGCAAATAATTGAGTAACCTTGGTTTTTGGGTTTTCTTCATTGTCAATTGTCCATTGTTAATTGTGCATTGGTGCTTACGTTTATTGAGATTGCACACCATCTCCTAACTAAATCAGAAAATCAGAAAATCAGAAACAGTTGTTTGAAGTCGGAGAAAAGGTTTATAATCTAGGCTATGGTTGCGAAACTGACTGTCATTTTTTTTATTTTGCTGTGCCTTTTGGCCGGGGTCGTCCTGATCCTTTTTCCCTGGTTTAATTTTGGCCGGGTTGGCGACTGGGGTAATAATCAACTACTGATTTTTATCAGCCAATCTCTGAACTGGCCGGCACTCCAAACATTTGTGGCTTCGGGCTGGGTCAAGGGCGCTGTCACCGGACTCGGCGTGCTGAATCTATGTCTGGCCTTTTGGGAAATTGCCAATTTTAATCAAAGCGTTCAAAATCTCGAAGGAAAAGAAATAAAAGGGTGAAAGCCGAAAATCGTTTGACTTATTTGATCACGGACGGCAGTTTAAATTCCCAGAATTTTTCAAATAAATCCCAACAACTTATTCACACGCTTGAGTTTGCGGCAAAGGCCGGAGTTTCGTTGATTCAAATTCGGGAGAAACAACTCCCGGTCCGACAGGTCTTTGAATTGACTTTGCAAATAGTCAAATTTGCCCAACACTCCAACACCAAAATATTGCTCAATGATAGAGCCGACCTGGCTCTGGCGGCGGGAGCTGACGGCGTTCATTTGACCACAAATTCTCTTTCTTCTGAAATAATCAGACAGAACTTTCCGAAAAAATTTATCATTGGAGTTTCTGCCCATTCGCTTGAGAAAGTGCAACGCGCAAAAGAGGAAGGGGCTGATTTTGCAACTTTTAGTCCGATTTTTCCGACCGCCTCAAAAGAACAATATGGTGCGCCGCAGGGAATTGAGAAATTGAAAGAAGTGATCGAAAGTGTTGGAGATTTTCCGATCATTGCCCTTGGCGGTATCAATCAGGATAATTGTCTCCGGCCATTCCAAGTTGGCGCTAAAGGGATTGCCGGAATCAGTTTGTTTAGTAATGACAAGAATATTGCGGGTGCGATGCAAAGAATCAACTGTTGGGGAGGCAAAAATGAATAAGCACCAATGCACAATTTACAATGGACAATGGACAATGAAGAAAACTCCAAAACCAAAGTTACTCAACTATTTGCAAGCTTTTCTTTATTTTTAATATGTCGCAAAACTTTTGCTTACCTGCTTAATTCAGTGAAATTGGGTTTAGTTGTGTCAAGTATTATCTTGACAGCTGTTATTTTTTTATTCCAGATTAAAACGTCCGTCATTGCCGAAAAAAGGCTGGTTAACGAAGAACCAGGCGTTTCGGAATCACTTTGCTCAAAAGAAGAGCAAATAATTTGGAGTTGCACAACTAAAAAAAATAAAATTGCTTCGGTTTGTGCCTCCAAAAAACTGAAAACCGATCAAGGTTATGTCCAGTACCGGTTTGGCAAGCCCGGAAGAGTTGAACTTGAACTTCCCAAAGCAAAAGAAGGTTCGATTGGATATTTCAGATACTCGCGCTACACTCGTCCATTGGTGACGATGTTACAATTAACTTTTGAAAATGACGGTTACACCTATCAAATTCACAATGATGACAATTCGGAAGAAAAGCCTCCGATTCGATCTTCTATGATTGAAATCATCAAAAGCGGAAGTGATAAAAATTCTTCGATTGTTTGTCGGAATCCGTCCACGGGTTCGCTTATGAAACTGGAAGATATAGTTCCAAAGGACGAAAATGGAATCCAATAAGACGCCGATCTGTTTGACCATTGCCGGACTTGACCCTTCGGGCGGGGCCGGGATCATTGCCGACGTAAAAACTTTTACTGTTTTTGGGTGTTTTGCAACTTCAGCCATCACCTCGCTTACTTTTCAAAACACTCAGGGCGTTTTCGGTGCAATTCATCAAACGG
>JANOEF010000472.1:0-12558 GCA_031413075.1 Acidobacteriota bacterium
ATATTTCTGCGCTGCGCCTTGCTTTCAGGCAGATGGAAATTTGTCATGCAAACAATTACAAATTTCTAAATGAGGGGGGACAAATGGGAATTGCACCCAGAATCAAAAGGCTTCTGATCCCTTCTTTTGAAACTCATACGGGAGTTAAAATTGAGGCGTTGGGGGACAGCAAATAAGATTTATCCCGAAAAGTTGTTTTTCCGTCTATTATGGGTTACATTGCTTCTGTTTCCATAAACTTACGAAATGACGAAATAAGGAGCGTTTTAAATGAAAACTATCACATTTTTTTTAATCTTTTCAATTATTTTGGTGACGACACCTTTGACTGTTTTGAGTCAAGCATCTCCGTCTTTCAAAGTTGATACACTGGTTAGTGATGGAAAAAAATCGAAAGAAGTTGATTCATCTCTCGCTTTTGGTGAGACTTCTTTCAAACTGACTAACAAAAAATCAGGTCTGGTGATCAAAGAATTTGAATTTGAAGAAATCAAAGCTGCTGATTATTCATACGCCAAAAAACCGCTGGTTTCTACTACTCAAGCGGTGGTTGGGACGATTTTGCTCGGCCCCTTGTTTTTAGTGACCCTATTTGTTAAGAAAAAACAGCATTGGCTCGCCATCAGAACCGAAAGTGATTATGTCGTCATGAAGCTTGAAAAAGATAGTTTTAGACAAATAACAAATGAGTTTGAGATAAGAAAAGTAAAGGTTACGACCGTCAACGAAGACGAATCATCCGACAAAAA
This sequence comes from Acidobacteriota bacterium, assembly GCA_031413075.1. GTDB lineage: Bacteria > Acidobacteriota > Blastocatellia > Pyrinomonadales > Pyrinomonadaceae > JAIBCC01. The sequence goes on from JANOEF010000472.1 coordinate 750, forward strand.
AGAGAAAAAAGACAATTAAGCAGGTCAGCAAAAGTTTTGCAACAGATTGAAAATCAAGAAAAGTTTGCAAATAGTTGAGTCACTTTGGTTTGAGGGTTTTATTTATTGTCCATTGGCCATTGGCCATTGGCCATTGTAAATTGTGCATTGGGGCTTAGCTTTTTCTACCCTTTAACATTATTTAAAAAGGCGTCACATTCAAAGAGGCATCACCCAAAAACGTGGTGCTTTTATTTTTTCCGTCCGGGTTGAATCACTCAAATCGAAGTTTTGTAAACCTGTCGGAACAGATTTTGGGTTTGTAATCGTTTTGTTGCGCCCGGAGCAGTCAAACCACGCAAAAGGCAAAAAAACAACTTAACTCAATCCACCGGGCTTAAAAAATTTTCAAACGTCGTGATTACTTGACTAATAGAAATGGTTTCGATATTCTTATCGTTCGCGTTTTAGCGGAAATTTTAAACAGAGATACATATATGAGTACTTATTTTCCGAGTGGTATCGGGTTAGCTGACAGTCGAAAGTGGTTCGTGGTGGATGCCAAAGGCAAAACCGTGGGTCGTCTGGCAACGGAAGTGGCACGAATTTTGTCGGGTAAAAACAATCCAAAATGGACGCCATTTATGGACATGGGTGATTTTGTAGTTATTATCAATGCTCGCCACGTGGTTTTTAAAGGCGCGAAAACCGAACAAAAGTTATATCGTCACCACACGCTCTATCCGGGCGGGTTACGCGAGAAAACGGTCAAAGAAATGCAAGCCACCAAACCTGAAAAAATTGTCGAATTAGCGGTCAAAGGAATGCTCCCCAAAACCAAATTAGGCAAAGCGATGGCAAAGAAATTAAAAGTTTATGCTGATGCCGACCATCGTCATTCGGCACAAAAACCTGAAACAATTGAGATTGAAACAACTTAGTTTGTTTATAAATAAAAGAAATGGCTGATATTCAATATTACGGAACGGGTCGGAGAAAGACCTCCACTGCAAGAGTTTATTTGCGTCCGGGAAATGGCGCAATCAAAGTTAATCGTCGCACATTTGAAGAATATTTCCCGAATGAAGCGTTGCGGATGATTATTCGGCAACCGCTTCGCCTGACCGAGACCGTCGCTAAGTTTGACATTCTAGTTAATGTTGCCGGTGGTGGAACGGCCGGGCAAGCCGGGGCGATTCGACACGGAATCACTCGCGCTTTGATGGAATTTAATTCTGACTTACGGCCGGCTTTGAAGAAAGCCGGGTTGGTAACCCGCGACCCACGCAAGGTAGAACGTAAAAAATACGGACAAAAAGGCGCCCGCGCCAGATTCCAGTTCTCTAAACGCTAGTTATTTGTTCATTTGGTCATTGAATCATTGCTCCATTATTTTTTTAATGCGGCAATGATTCAATGGTTAAATGATTCATTCAATAATCCATTGCCGCAAAATTTTGGTTTAAACAACAATTGCGGTGATTATATAAACCAATAGGAGATTAAAACTTTGGCTACAGTAACCATGAAAGAACTTCTCGAAGCAGGAGTTCACTTTGGACACCAAGTTCGCCGTTGGAATCCGAAAATGAAAGAATACATTTTCGGTGAACGAAACGGTATCTACATCATAGATTTACAAAAAACCCAAAAATTATTTCGCGATGCGCTCAATTATGTGACGGCCGCCATCACCGAAGCCCCGAACAGAACGGTGCTTTTTGTCGGAACCAAACGTCAGGCGCAAGACGCCATCAAAGAAGAAGCTGAGCGGTGCGGACAATATTTTATCAACAATCGTTGGTTGGGCGGTCTCATGACCAACTTTCAAACCGTCCAAAATTCGATTAAGAAAATGCGCGAGATCGAAGCGATGAAAGAAGACGGACGCTTTGATATGTTGACCAAAAAAGAGCGTCTCCAAAAAGACAAAGAATACGAAGGACTGATGAAGAATCTGGGCGGGATCAAGGATATGAAACGTCTGCCCGATATGCTTTTCGTAATTGATGTCCGAAAAGAAGATATTGCCGTCAAAGAAGCAAATCGGCTCGGGATTCCGGTCGTCGCGGTGGTTGATACCAACTGCTCGCCCGAAGGAATTGACGCGGTAATTCCGGGAAATGATGATGCGCTGCGGGCCATTCGGCTTTTTGCTTCGCGGATTGCTGATGCCATTATCGAAGGCAAACAAATTGCTACCGAAGGCGGCGCAGTCAGCACCGAAGAAGGTACAGAAACCGATGAAGCAATTTCGGTGGAAGCCGCAGTTGTTTCGATTGATGAATCCAAAGCCGAAGCAGTCGTCGAACAGATTCAGGAAGTTAGCGAACCGGTAGCTACTGAAACGGAAGCCGCACCGGCGGTAGCCGAAGAAACCGTGGCAGAAATCGAAACGGCTCAAGAAACGACAACTGAAGAAGCCAAAGAGGAAACTACCGAAGCAACCGCTAGTTAAAAATCGAACAAACTTTTATTTACCAAGCGTAGCTCCTTTTCGTAAAAAATTTACGGGCTACGCTTTTTCACAAAAAAAATTATAAAAAAATATTTGGAGTAAATTATGTCAGAAATTAAAGCAAGCGCAGTAATGGCTTTACGCACTAAAACAGGTGCGGGAATGATGGAATGTAAAGCGGCTTTGACCGAAGCCAACGGAAATGAAGAACAAGCGATTGAACTCCTTCGCAAAAAAGGGATGGCAGAACGGGATAAAAAATCGAGCCGCATCACGGCTGAAGGGGTAGTCGGTTCTTATATCCACATGGGTGGTAAAGTCGGTGTCATGGTCGAAATTAATTGTGAAAGTGATTTTGTGGCCCGCGGCGAAGAGTTTAATCAGTTGGTCAAGGATGTGGCGATGCACATCGCAGCGGTTGACCCTAAATATGTCAATCGTGACGAAGTTCCGGCCGATCTGTTGGAAAAAGAGCGTGAAATTGAGTTATCAAAACTGAAAGCCGACCCTAAAAATGCTAATAAACCGGCGGACATTTTGGAAAAAATCATCCAGGGTCGTCTCAATAAATTCTTTGAGGAAAATGTGCTGGTTGACCAACCATTTGTTAAAGATCCGGCCAAAACAGTTGGCGACCTGGTTGCGGAAAAAATCGGTTCGATCAAAGAAAATATTTCGGTGCGCCGTTTTACCCGTTACAAAATGGGCGAGGGGATCGAGAAAAAACAAGACGATTTCGCTGCCGAAGTGGCTTCGATGGTCGGTTAATTTGATAAATTCAAGGTTTAAGGCTCAGAGTTACGGATTTTGAGATTTGAACCTTAAACTTTAACCCTTGAACCTTGAACTTTAACCCTTGAACCTTGAACTTTTATGAAATTCAAAAGAATCCTGCTCAAATTATCGGGTGAAGCCCTGATGGGCGAACAGAATTACGGCATTGATACCCATGTGGCGGAGTCTGTTGCCAAAGAAATCAAGGCTGTCCACGATTTGGGGGTAGAAGTCGCAATTGTGGTCGGAGGGGGCAATATTTTTCGCGGAGTTTCAAAATCGGCGGGGAATATGGACCGGGCCGCGGCTGATTATATCGGAATGCTCGCCACCGTGATGAATGCCGTCGTTTTGCAGGATGCACTCGAGCAACAAGATGTCTTTACCCGGGTCATGTCGGCCATTGATATTCCACAACTGGCCGAGCCCTTTATCCGGCGCCGGGCAGTTCGCCATTTGGAAAAGATGCGGGTGGTGATTTTTGCTGCCGGCACCGGAAACCCATACTTTACGACCGATTCAGCCGCCGCCCTGAGAGCTTGTGAAATACGGGCCGAAGTCATTTTCAAAGCGACTAAAGTAGATGGAATTTATTCGGCTGACCCGATGATAGACCCGACTGCCACGCGGTTTGAAACCATTTCGTATCAGGAAGTTTTAGAAAAACAATTAAGAGTGATGGATACTTCTGCCATTTCGCTCTGCATGGACAACAACTTGCCGATTATGGTTTTTAATATGAGAACATCAGGCAATATCATCAAAGCCGTCAGCGGGGATTTATCCATCGGAACACTGGTGGGTGGAAATAAATAGGAGAATATAATGAGTCTGGAAGATGTAATTAAAGAAACTAAACCCAAAATGGAAGGGGTAATCGAAGATTTTCAGCGAAAGTTGTCAAATGTGCGCACCGGACGAGCAACAGTTGGTTTGCTCGATAGTGTCACGGTTGATTATTACGGCACTCCGACGCCATTAAATCAGATGGCGTCGGTCGCTGTTCCGGAACCGCAATTGATTACGGTTCAACCCTGGGATATGTCACAGTTGCCAGCCGTTGAAAGAGCAATTATTGCCGCTAATCTGGGCATGAATCCCTCGAATGACGGCAAGATTATCCGACTTCCCGTTCCGGCCTTGAACGAAGAACGACGTAAACAACTGGTCAAACAAGTCCACGAAATTGCCGAAGAGCATCGAGTGGCGGTTCGTAATATCCGACACCATTCCAACGATAGTTTGAAAAAATTGTTGAAAGATAAAGCGATTTCTGAGGACAGTGAACGTGACGGCTTGGATCAGGTTCAGAAATTAACCAACAGTTTCATCGGCAGAATAGATGAACTGATGAAGGTCAAAGAGCACGAGTTGATGGTTGTCTAACGATTTTAGATTTTGGATTGTGTGAATGCAATTAGAGAAGTAAAAAGGCAAGTCAGTTTTGGCTTGCCTTTTTTATGTAACTCAACATTAAAATCTTTTTCACTTTATTTGATGGTAAAAACGTCATCCGCTACTTCTGAATTAACCGAAATATTTTTGGCGTTGAAATTGGCATAGGCTGAAAGCGGACCGAAATCAATGCGTTGCGAAAATTTTTCGTTAATCAGGACTCCGTCAATTTCTTTATATTTTTCAATCGCGATCGCGGTCGAAACTGTTTGTCCGTTGATTTCGTAACTTGATTCATATTCTTTAACCACAGAGGTTTTTTCATCTATTACAAAATCCGAATAATATCCCTCCGGCGAAGTTACCCTAAAACCTTTCTTTTTCTTAAATTTTTCGGGCAAGGGCGAAACTACAAAACCAGTTTCCTCGATTTTGGGCAAAATAGTCAGGCCAACTCGATTCATCGGCGGTAAGCTGATTCCTGCCATTGATGAAGAGGTGTTTTGTCCGTCGGAAATCTGTGAAAAGTTAAAAAAAGCGGATTGAATCTCAAAACGATACTTTTCACCCGCCAAAATTATGGCAAATGAGGCCGGTAAAGTTTGCGGCGACCCCGGTGCGGCAACCTCAACCGAACCGCGCAAAACCATAGATTTAATATTATTTAATTTTTCACCGCCATGAACCTTCAGCGTGACTTTGGCTAACTCGAGCGAAGCCGTATCAGAAATTACCGGATTCCCGGTGCCGGCTTTGACGGCCACTACAAAAAACAAAATTGAAAATAGAGCAAAATACTTTTTCATACTTCTCCTTGATCACAAAATAACGAATTATTGATTAAACGAAAAAAGAAGAGTGAAAGTTTATAAAAATCTCACTCTCCTTGACTAGATGTCTAAAGCTATTGATTTGTTACCAATTAAATCTGAGAGACAAATTTACCCGACGATTGGCAGAACCACCGCCGCCGCCGAAGAAGCCGAAACTTCCGCCGGTTGAGGTTGATTTACCGAAAAACGGTGAGGTCAATGAGCCTTGCGGATTGCCGAGATTAACCGTATTGAAAAGATTACTGACGTTGACTCCGAGCGTAAAGTTATAGGGCTTGCTGTTGTCGCCGCCTCCGCCAAACATACCGCCGCCGCCGCCGCCGCCGCCGCCGCCCATCACAATCATCTGGCCGCCGCCACCGCCGCCGCCACGACCGCCACCGCCGCCGCCGCCGCCACGACCACCTTGACCGTTTTGACCGACTGCTTGATTCTTACTTCCGCCAAAACCGAATGATTTGCTTAATCCCATATTGACCACAAAACTAGCGGGAGCAATTCCATAGTTCCGCGGAATAATGGTCGTATTTGGACTTGCAATCCCGGTAATATCACAAAAAGAATTGGTCAAACCCAGGTTATTACACGTCGTTTTTAACGCGGCAAAGGTTGGTCTTTCGGAAAAAATCGAATCGCGATTTGAATCTACTCCGGTCGTAATGTTAAATCGTCTTTCCGAATTGTAGGTAATCATCGGATTAATCCTGAAGCCAAAGGGAAGCGTCACTGAACCGCCAAAAAATACGGTGTGACGTGCATTAAAAGCCGATGGGGCGTATTCATTACTCAGATCATAGGCGTAGGCCGGGAACCCGACGGAATTTACCTGAAATCTCGGACTACTCAAACTATCGGTATCGCCATTCGAACGACCCAAGATGTAATTACCAAAGAGGGATAATTTTGAGCCGATAATGGTTCTGGCATTGAATACTAATTGCTGCGTATTAGAATAACCGCTTGATTCGTATTGATAAATATTTCCTTTGGATTGGTCAGGACGCAACAGTTGAATATCAGCCGCCAAAATCGGACATGATGTCAACGGCGGACAGACCGGGGCATTGATATTACGAATCCGTAAAGTATGCAACGCTCTGGAGGTAATAAAGGTCACCGAGGCGGTTGTTCTCCAAGGAAATTGATGTTCAACGCTGGCCACCGTTTGAATTGAATATGGGGCTTGCAGATTGTCAGCAATTTGATAAGGAATGCTGGTCAGCGGAGCAAATGCGCCAAGTTGAGCTGCGGTTGGAACATTATTCACACTATTATTGGTGAACACTGCTTGTCCCAAAATTGCCGGGCTGTTGGTGACCGTATAACGGAGTTGCGAAACCCCATCAAATCGTTCGGCGGTTAAAGTGTTATTTTCACTGAATCTTTCATAGAAAAGACCGAGACCGCCACGAATAACCGTTTTGGGTTGTCTCGCTCCGCCGGCTCCCGGTGACCAGGCAATTCCGATCCGTGGAGCAAAGTTTAAGCTATCTCCAAGATTGGTTTGATTTTCATAACGCAGACCGAAGCTTAGCGTCAAATCTTTTCTGGCTTTCCAATCATCAGTGATAAATAGTCCGTAATCAATCTGTGAAACATCGGCCACCGGATTTCCGGTAGTAATACTAAATTGATTGGGATTAAAGATCGGATTTGAATTACCTAAAACTTTTTGCTGGTATTGTTGAATCGAAGAATAGAGTCCAGGCACGCCGGCGAACGTAAAAGTTCCGCCATAGCCTGATTCTGACCGATCTTCGATATTTATTCCGCGGATTCGGATCCCGAATTTAAGCGCATGTTCAGAATTTTTTCCAACCGAGGTGGTGGTGTAATTTTGCAGTTCCCACCGGGTTGAACGGTTGTAATTCATCCCGATTTGGGCGCCGCCGCCGGTAAATGCCGAAGAAACCTGAATCGTCGGAATCGAATTATCGCCTAATTGCTGACGTTTGTTAAATTCATACTGAAATCGAGTTTCATTGACCGTTTTGGCATTAATAATCATTGACTCGGTCAGTTGAATTTCGTGTTGAGTATTATTTGAACTCGATGCCCGACTAGGGAGTGAAAAACCGCCGATACCTTGATTTTCAGAAGTATTACGCGAAAAACTATATCGCCCTTGAAGCGTGTTTTTTTCATTAATGGCGTAATCAATTCGCGGGCTGAATGAAGTTCTGCGCGAAGGAATCTGGACATCCTGACTAAAACCCACAATATTATTTGAACCATCTAAAATTGTGGCTGTAATAATATTGTTATTGTCATTTTGGTTATACCCGAAATCAACAAAAAACGAGGATTTTTTTGATTTGATCGGTCCGCTGAAGTTTCCGCCGAAGTTTCTGGTTTGGCTCGGAGCGCGATTGACGGCAAACGGGTTGCGTGAATTGAGACTCTCGTCGTTAAAATTGAAGTTTGCTCCGCCACGGAATTTATCGAATCCGGGTCTGGTCAAAATATCAACCCGACCAAATCCGATGCGGTCATATTCCGCCGAAAAAGGATTTTGGTTAAAACGGATTTCACGGATCGCTTCTCTCGGAGGCATTCTGCCGGCCGGAAAACCGTCCACATTAATTGAGGCTCCGTCGGGACCCGATGAGGGACCTGCCATAGCTTGCAAATAAGCCCGGAGCTCATCTTCATCTTCGGGTAATCCCTCAAGGTCTTTGCCAGTCAAAGTGAGTGCCGTTTTGTTAGCATCCGATGCGGTGTCAACATCATTTTGAGTGTTAACATCAAGTTGAGTGACGCCGACACTGACCGTCAGAGCAATCGGTAATTCGACTTTTTCACCGGCCGTGATTTCGACTTCGGTGTTTTCATAAAGCGCGAACTTCGGTGCGACTGCCCGCACAATATATTTGCCCGGCGCGAGTCCTGTGATACTAAACTCGCCTTTAGCATTAGTAATGACTGTTTTTTCTTTTCCGGCTGAATCCACCGCCGTTACTGTCACGCCTAGGATGATGGCTCCTTGAACGTCATAAACTTGTCCGGCCAGAGTTCCGGATTGCTGTGCAAATAAAAGCGTATTGGTTAATAAAGTTATTATTCCTACAAAAATAATAGATTTGAATTTGTTCATAAAATTTACCCTCTTGAAAGAAGTGGCATTTAATCACATCTTAAATGCCACGATGTTTGGTTTATGGGTTACCGAAACCACCGTCTAACCCTGGAATGTTAAAACTCGGAGATTGGCTGCCGCCTCGTCCGCCGCCGCCTGGAATTTGCGGCATACTCAAAAACGGTTCAACTCCCGAAAGAAGTTTGATCGCCGTGTAACGATTCGCGACAGTGCCCGTCGTGCTGGTGACGCCAATGGTGTCACCTATCTTTAGTTCAGCCAGCGGAAGCGCCGGGAACCTGTCAAACATATTGTCGAGATCCATATTGCCGCCGCCCGGTCCGCGCATCATAAACTGACGTTGTCCGCCGCCTTGTCCGCCGCCCTGACCGCCGCCTTGTCCGCCGCCCTGACCGCCGCCTTGTCCACTACGCTGTCCGCCGCCTTGACCGCCACTATTTGCAGTTTGTCCGGCAGGAGGAGTCATTATTACCGTATTCGGAGGTGTCTGACCGGCAGGCGGAGTAGTTTGATTATTTGACGGAGCTTTTTGCCCGGCTGGTGCAGTAGTCGGTGCACCGGCACCACCCTGAGGCGGGCGCATCATGACATTACCACCCTGTCCGGTAGCGCCGCCCTCGCCACCACCCATTCTGATCAGCATTTGCGCCATCTCAGCCGGAAATTTTTTCATCCGCGAATTCAGATTAACCACAATCGTGACCGGCCTTTTAGTTTGAGTTTCCTCAATCGTAATCTCGTTCTTGGCAACATCAATCGCGGTCACTTTTCCGACTACGGTTTTGAAGGCGCCTGTCACAATTTGTTCGGCTTTAAAGGTCAATCCATCGGTGCTTTTATCACCTAAAGCCTTAAGTTGATCGCCAACTTTGACCTCAGCTAAATTGCTGTCTTTGGCATCGGCAAACTTGACCGAATCTGGTGCATATCGTTTAAAACTACCATCTTCTTTTGGGGTCAATGCAACTTTGGTTTCACCCGTCAGTGAACGCGACACCAAGGTGATGGTTTTAGTCTTGAAATCAATCAATTCGACCCGACCCGAAATTCCGCGAGTTCGCCACAATTCACGTTCTGCCGCATTGCGTTTGGAAATATCGGATTTAGTCATCAAATAAATCGTTTTCGGAGTGATTGTTTTCTTATCGGTTGAGACACTTCCCGAAACCAAAATTTTGTCGCCGACCCCGATTTCTTCGAGCGTGGTTTCGGTCGCGGTTTTCAAATCCGGTTTTTCGGGTGATACTTTTTTGAATAAAGTTGCTACGGCAATCAAAACTTCGATATCGCCATCGGTTGTTTTTAGAGAAATTTTGTTGTCAGCTGGATTAACCAGAGTGACTTCTCCGGACGCCAAATTCGGTCTAATTCCGCTCAACGCGGGAGCCGGAGCAGGAGTCGGAGTCTGTGCTTCGACGAATTCGGTTGAAATAACAAATAAACTTATTAGGACAAATAAAACTAACTTACGCATTGATCTTCCCTCTTGAAAAAGTCATTAAAACTCAAATATAGTGACAGTTGTTTTCTGAGGACACACCACCAACTCAAGTTTTGTGACAAAAATAATTTTTAACCATAAGCCCGAACTGGCCTACATATCAAAGACGTATTATCTCATTAAATAGTTTCTCGTGTCTGCAAAGTTTTTGTTAAGATATTGTAAAGAAATGTAAATTAAAGAGCATTCTGTCGTATAATGCCGACGTCTATGGAAAAAAAGAGTAAAACAAGCCACCCCGACCAATGGCTCTCAGAGTTACCGATCCGAAGCGAGCCTGAAGGGTTCAAGCCCGAAGAGATGCTTTTTTGTGACCAGTGTCAGCGCAAAAGTCCGCCAACCCGGCTCAAATGCTTTTACTGCGGCGCAGATCTCAAGATTTCCGCCGAGCAGAGTAAATTCTTAAAACCCACTCTGCGCAAACTCGAAGAATGGGAAAAAGGATTCAATCTGATTTATGTCCCGACTGAGATTCCGCTTGAACCGAACACGACCGTTCAGGCCGCCAAGTTATTGAATTTTGAATCAGCAGCCATGCAAAGATTTTTCGAGATTCAAAAATCTCTGCCCTTGCTCCGTTTAGAATCTCTAGCCGAAGCCGAAGTATTATCCAGCCGGCTTAAAGAGTTGGATCTGAAAACCAAAATAGTTAGTGACGAATCGCTCAGATCTGATATTTTTCCTCGCAGACTGCGCCGGATTGAATTCTTTGAGGACAAAATTGTCCTGATATTATTTAATGCTGATGAAATTGCCGAAATTCATTTTGGGGATCTTGCCGCAATTGTGGTTGGAGCATTTTTTGAGCGAAAAATCGAATCCACTGAAAGTCTCAAAAAGAAAGACGAACGCAAAGTTTTAGAGAGTTCGGAAGTTAGTGCTGATGAGATGCTGATTGACATTTACGCTCGTCAGGATTCAAACGGCTACCGCATCGAAACCAAAGGTTTTGATTTTTCATCTCTCGGATCTGAAAAAAGTCTATTAGCCAAAGACAATATGAAAACCCTCTCAGAAAAACTTCGCACGTTTTCGCCTGACGCTCATTTTGATAATGACTATGTGCGGATCCGCGCCGAACTAAGTAAAATATGGGAAGTCTCCGAGCGAAATGATTCGAGCGGGGTCATACGAGAGGGGATGGGCAAGTTCAAGCGGGTCACAGGACCGGCACCAAGATCGGTGCGTTGAAGCAGCCCGCGATGTCGCCCTCCCGCCGTTTCAGGACAACCAGGGCCCCGTTCACGAGTGTGAAGACGAACAGCAGCAGGAGCACCGTGGCGCCCGCAAGCTGAGTGATGTCACCGGCAAACTGGAGACCGATCACGATCACAAGCAGGACGCCGACTGCCACATGAGGGGTCTGCCGTACGCCGTGCACCCGACCAAGCGAGGCGGGAAGAAGGCCCTGGCGAGCCATGCCGTAGAGCAGCCTTGAACCCATGACGTAGTTCACCAGGGCGGTATTGGCGACGGCGGCGATGGTGATGAGCGTGAACCCGACGGCCGGAAACCAGGGCGCCGCGCGTTCGATGACCAGCTTGAGCGGACCGGGGGCTTTGGCCAGTTCCTGCCATGGAACGACGGAAACGGCCGTGATCGCGACAGCCATATAGATCAGCGAGGCGACGATCATCGCGCCAATGAGCGCGAGCGGCACCGTCCGCTCGGGTTGCCGGACCTCTTCGGAGACGTTGAGCATGTCTTCGAACCCGATGAACGAAAAGAAGGTGAGGATCGAACCCTGAAGCATCAGGCCGGCGGTGAGCGCC
>JANOEF010000473.1:0-14238 GCA_031413075.1 Acidobacteriota bacterium
CTTCCTTCAGATTCTACCTCACGATAGACACCCTTGCATTTGGCTCACGATTCCCGCTAACTGGCTCGCTCGAGACTTTAACTCTATACAAATATGGTATGCGTGGCGCACATAAAAAAGGTTCTGAAAAATCCAGAACCAATATTAAATCAAGAGATACTGGCAGAGATTGGCAGACTAGGCAGTATTCATCAAGCTAAATCTGCCGTTTCTTCTGCCTAATTTGGCGAAGGTATTGCACAATAGAAAAACAAATAGTTTAGTTGATTTCATTTTTCCCCTTAAAAGTTCGATTTAATCCGACTAACTCCCGACCTAGAGCATCTAATAATTTTCAACTCTTGACCGATTAACTAACGACTTTCCTTTTCAGATTATTTCCCGCGCTCAAGAATCAAACTCAACTGAGTTAAATCAGCCTTGACTCCGATTTTTAGCGAAATTCTTGCGGCAAGGATTTTGTGTTCATTGACCAGATAGTCTTTCTCGACTTGCGCAAATAAAAACGGATTCAGCGTTAAACCTCTTTCCGGGTTTACCAAAATCGTCATTTTGAAATGGCTGTTTTTTTTCATCAGATCAGCCACTTCGCCGAGAAAAACTGCTCGATTTTCAGATTTTTTTAAATCTCTCAGGATTGCCAAATCCCTTGTTCTTCGATTGCGTTGCGGATATTCCAAGCCATACAAGTAATCGAGCACCGAATAAGAATCGTAAGTAATTGACTTCGGCAAGGATTTAGCCAAATCGGTGCCGGATGTTTCGGGTAAGACAGCTCCGGCAGGAATCAACATCAAACGATATTGAGATTCCGTCTCAATCCCATTATCCGCGGTCTGAATTCGGTTTGAATCAAATTTCTGAGTTCTGATTAGGTATTCGATTGCCCATCGCGCTCTGCGGGCGGCTTTGCCGGGCTCTTTTGCGCTGCGGGTATATACTACGAAGCCCGTGCTGGAAGGTTCAAGGTGAAGATTGAGCATAAGTTGATCAAACCGTCCCAACATTTCCTCATTATTCAACTCGCCGAATTTATCAAAATCCCCGCATCCCCGACATCCCGGAACAACAGGCGGAATGGATGATGTCTGCATTGCGGTTAACGAGTCTTTTCCTCCATTCCATTTGACCGTCACCGTCACCGTCACACTCCACTCGGAAGTTTTGGGTTCGAACAAAACCATAATTACAGGGGTGCCTTGCCCCGAAGTAATAGTGCCTTCCGAAACCTCCCACTGATAAATAGCATCACCGGGGATATCATTGACCTGCGCCGTGAAGGTTTGCGGCTCATCGCCCGCTTGCAGAATCGAAGGACCGCTGACTGAAACCGATGGGGATTTTGAAGCCTGGGCAAAAATATTCACCGTTGCCAACAGCCAGATCAAACTCAGCAATATTACTACTGTAAACTCATACCCTCTCATTAACCACTTATTTTTTTCATTTTTTACTTCCATTTTTTTTGACTTTCGGCAAAAACCAGTATTTTGTGGTTTGTCCAATTATAACTGGCTGCTCCGCTTCTATCAGGCTTCATCGTGACAGTAAAGGGAAATTTTCCCCTGCTCTGAACTGTTCTTCCGGGCAATTAAGGGTGAAATCAGGGTTGATGTCAATTTGGGCATGGATAATAACAGGAAACCAAACGATTACGGCAAATAAGGCAGAAATTAATTTCAGCTTCATATTCTTGAGTATTCCTCTATTTGCAAAGAAAAAAACGGGCAACCGACGATCATTATCTGCCCGTCCGGACCAAACGGAAACCGATACTAGCCCGGCGATAATTTGCGCCCATATAATAGCGGTTCGCCGAACGGCATTTGCGGGCCGTGCTTTCCCAACCGCCGCCGCGACTGAGGCGGAAAAATCCGGTCTTCGGGCCCTTGGGATCTACTCCCGGACTCTTTGAATAATAGTCCGGTGAATACCAATCCTGAACCCATTCCCAGGCATTCCCGTGCATATCATATAACCCCCACGCATTCGGTTGCCTGGTGGCTACTTCATGAATCGTTTTCTCTGAATTTTCCCGGTACCAGGCATAACTATCCAATGAATTTTCGCTCTCACCGGAACTGTACTTCGTGGTCGTCCCCGCCCGTGCCGCATATTCCCACTCGGCTTCGGTCGGCAGGCGATATTTGTAACTGTCTTTTCGCAAATTCAACTTCCGGACAAACATTTGTGCTTCGTTCCAACTAATGCAGACGATCGGCTTGTCATCCACGAGTAGATCGCCTTCCAATTTCCCCGCCTCACAAAAACTTGACGGTAATGAACCCATCATTGCTTTCCATTGGGATTGAGTAACCTCGGTCGTCTGCATCTGGAAACCGTGGCTGATTCTGACCTTGTGAATGGGTGTTTCATTTGAAACGACTTTTGAACCCATTTCAAATTCACCTGGAGCGATGTCGGCAAAACTCATTTCAGCTCCAGCCGCGAGATCGATTTTACTGATCGCACCAACCGTATCGTTGTCTTTTAACCGAGTCCGGGAATCTTTCTCTTGCGCCGCCTGGCCCCGATTTATTAGTCCATCTTTTTGTCCGGCACCGCAAATTACGGCAAATATTAGCAGCAAACTAATTAAACTTGCGGTGATTATTTTTGCAGTTGAAATTCTTTTCATAACTCCCTTTTCTAAGAGTAAAATTGTTGATTTCGTTTTGAGGAGGTCTGTTGTTAGTCTTTCACGAGATCAACAATAACTTGTATCCTCCCTATAAAATCCCATCCGACCATCTTCTTTTCGAACGAATTTGTATTTCATCCACTTCAGGCATCTTTCATCTTCATTATAGAACCGCAAGAGATCTTCCACAGTCCTCCGCAGGTCTGGCGATGTTTCCAACTCGTCGCCCAAATAGTGTGTTCCCGCAACTCAAATTCCCGGCAATTGACCCGTTTTCCGGCGGTTGTTTCTTCAATTTTAAAGGTCAGACAATATTTGAAATAACTAGATGATTCCGAGTCTTGCTCTACTCTGGTTTTTAGGGCTTCAAGTACTGCATAATGGTACGCATTTACTTCCAAGTAAAACGAGTCTGTCATAATTAAATCTCTCCCCAGCAGAATTTGTTTTATTTTTCTTGGCTTAATGGATTCAGGATTAAAGTTATCCGGGTTTCGCCGGCAATGGCTGCTCCGATTCTTACTGAAATCCTTTGGGTCTTGATTTGCCTCATATTTACTAAATAATTCCTTTCCACCTCTCCGAATAAAAGCGGATTGAGCGTTAATCCTTTTTCGGGACTGACAACAATTGACAAATTCATTTTCGCATTCTCTTTCAATAAATCGGCCACCTCGTTCAAATATATCGGGTGAAACGTTGACTGCCGGAAATCTCGCAATATTGCCATATCTTTTTTCTTCCGGTTTTTTTGGAGATATTCATTGCCATATAAATAATCAAAAATCGAATAATTATCATAAGCCAGGCTTTTGGTCAGTTTTTTTGCCGGATTTATTTCAACCGGATTGAGAAACTCAGGATTTGGTGCACCAATGGGAATAGCGTATAAGCGAAATCGTAATTCGGTGTCAAATCCGCTATCTACTACTATAAATCTGGTTGGATCATATTTTCTGAAATTGATTAGATCCAATATCCAACGAGCTTGGCGTGCCGCTTTCCCAGGTAATTTTTCACTCCGGGTAAAAACAATATATCCCATCGCGTTCGGGTCATTTTGCAGCTCAACCCAAAAATTATCGAGTCTATGCATCATCTCGCCGTTATTAGTATCGCCAAATTCATCAACCGCCCGGCAGCAAGGCGGCTCCGGCAGACAAATTGATTGCGTCAAATGGGCATCGAATGAATTTTTTCCATTATTCCAGGTGACGATTAAATCAACCGTGATTGAAGAAAGTTGTCCCGGATTATCTAACCTGACGGTAATTGCCGGAGTCCCCTGGCCCGAAATTACCGAGCCTTGAGAAACCGTCCACTCATATTTTAAATCATCGGGTAAATTTTCCGTTGAGGCAGTGAAAGTCAATTCGGGAAAGGTAATACCGGACGGTCCATTTATTATAACTCTCGGCTCTTTTTGATCCTGGGCATTTCCTGACGAAAACAGGAGAAATAAAAGCAAACTTATTACTAAAACCGCCCGACAACTCTGCCCCGATCTTCCCCCACTTCTTTTCATATTCTTGTTCATTTCCTCAAATTTTATTGCTAAATTCAAATAAGATTTCGTTCTCAAGTAGTCAAAAACTTGTCTTCATTCCAATACGCGACAATTGTTATTTTTTTTTGTCATCCAGATGATTTTTTTTTAGAACCGCATGGCTTTTCAATAAAATTACTCAGTGGCACGATTTTATTATACTCAACCACGCATTAAACTGTTGTTTTAGAAAAGGCCTGAAATTTTTAACACAAAAAAGTCTTGGATTCTTTGCCAACTTTGAAGTTTCAAACTTTTACTCAAGAATCAATTTAATGCGTTGGCGAGTATACTTTGCAGATGTTCCCAAGAACATCTCCGGATAATGCTTAATATTTTCTAAAATCACTTCAGACGGGCGAGGACGCGAAAACCGTGATCGCTTTGTTGTTTCGACCTCTCGAACGGGACTCGGATCGCCGACCGCGTAATTTTTGCGTCACTGTATACCGAACCGCCACGCAACACGCGCCGACTTGCGTTTCCTATGCTTATATTTGCTGTACCATCTGTTGGTAGGTTGGTATAGCTCGCCTTGTAAATATCCTCACACGACTCCCAAACGTTTCCATGCATATCATATAAACCCCAGGCATTCGGCTGCTTGGTTGCTACCGGATGCGTTTCGTTTTCAGAGTTTTTGTGATACCAACCCATTGCTTTCAAACTTCCGGCATAATCTCCCGTCGTTCCTGCTCTCGCCGCATATTCCCATTCCGCTTCCGTCGGCAAACTGTAAATATATCCGTCGTTCCTGGCATTCAATCGCCGGATATACTCCTTCGATTCTTCCCAACTGACATAATACATTGGGTAGTCCGCTCCTACTCCATTTAGAGAAGCTCCATCATATAGAGGAGAACCAACCGCTTTATCTCTCTGCTGTTTAATTGTCGTTCCCATCACCTGTTCCCATTGGCCTTGTGTGACCTCCGTTCGCCCCATATAAAAGCCTTGACTGATTCTGACTGTGCGCACCGGTTTTTCATCAGCGTCACCGTTCGTTGAGCCCATCTGAAATGTTCCGGCGGGACTATAGGCGAATTTCATTCCTAACGAATTGGTGATCACTGTTCCGGCGGTGATTGAACCTGAAGTTAGATTGGGATTGGTTGGTGTCGTTGATGGCGTTGGCTGAATTTTGGGACGGGTTAATTGTCCATAGAGGATTCTCCCTGATGACGCATTTGCCCCTATTGAGAATTCATCCAGATACCCTTTAACTTTACCGGCATCTCCGCTTGATCTGACCGACTCCCAAACTGACTGTTCAAGTTTGATTTTTGCGTTTCCCGCATTTGCTCCATTCGGAAAATCTGTCAAAAACGAACGGAAATCCTGCGGATCATTACTGTTTTTGACCAAATCCCAAGCCTCCCGCTCAACCGCGGTTCGGTCTTTTGCCACTACCGGCGTTTCATTCTGGGCGGTCGTATTATTTACCAGAACGGTCTGATTTTTGAGCGAGACAAACACAAAATCTCCTTTATCTAACTCCACATCGTTGATCTTCCCATACTGCGGAGTCTGCGCCCGATTGCTGTAATTCGTCACTTTCTCTTTTAAGAAATCAGCCAGTTCCGTTCCCGTTACATATCCGTCATTATTGCGGTCGGCCTCACCTTCCAGGCCTCGTACAAATGTCCGCCGAAAAATTGATTCATCCGGAACCGGTTGATTTGCCGCTCCCGCCGTGATGAATTGCCTGACCGGAAATGCGACACTCTCTTCGATGATCGGCGGAACTGCCACCCTCTCCCGCGAGACCAGTTTCCCCGAAAAACAACTGTCAAAGATGAAGATCGCATGTTTTGCCTGTATCTCTTTGGCATAGTTTTGCACTGTGTCCATCGAAATTGCTTTCCGGCGAAAGCCTGTTTCATCCTTGACCGGATCGGGCGTATCCACCGGAACCACATAACCGAGTTCGCGCCCGTCTCCGCTGGATTTGAGGGTGTGCCCGTGTCCGGCATAATAGATCAGCAAACGGTTATTCGGTTGATAACCGTAATCGCTGATAAAACGCTCAATTCGATTTTTGAACGCCTCCGAAGTCAGGTTTAGTTCCGATTCAACCGTAAATCCATCTTTTTCTAAAATACGGCTAACTTCCGTGACATCAGCTTTTACTCCGGCGAGAGGGTCCCAACCATTGGTGTAATCGCTTTCGCCGATGACGAGGGCGTAACTGCCATCGTAAAGTTTAACTTCTTTGGTTTGCCCATTCGAGTCTTTCACGCGGACTCCGCGACTCGTTTGAGCAAATACCAACGATGAACTAAACAGGCAAAATAGGATGCCGACGGCGGTCAACTTTCTTTTTATCATTGCTCTCTCTCCATCAAAAAAGTCTTTTGCAAAAACCTTGACTCAAATTCTTTACGCGATATTTCACCTAAAAACCCGTCAAATCCAAACTATTTCTCAATATTTTCAATTTCTTTTGAGGTAAAAGTTATCAATGGATTGTAAACCAAAAATCAAATTGAGGGAAGATTTTTTCTTCAGTCGGTTGGGACTGATGAGCCTGAAATTAAATTATTCCGGAAATATTTCCAGTAAAAATGCCCCCATCGTGCGACTAATTGCTACACGCTACCGTGAAAGTTCGCGGTTACGAAACCTTCATTGCGAATTGAACCGTCGAAAAAAACTTGCCACCGAACGAGTGGCAATTATTCAGCAGGGGAGTTTGAACCCTGGCGGTAAAACTCGTATAGTTTTTGAGATTGAAGACCGCAGCAATCCTGCGAATGTCATCATTAGCCTCCACTCCCCATAATATTAGAAACTTAATGGCGACAGCCGTCAATGACCTTAACCACCAACTCGAAAGTGCTCGTAGTTACACAGAAAGTGCGAAGGCAATTAGTCAGTTTCACCAGTCAAAACAAGAAGCGATTCAGCAGGTTTTTGATCTAATATAAGAGTGATCGCCGAATGAATCGTTAGCAAATAAACTAGTCGAGAGGATTTTAGCAAGATTAGAAACTTAAATAAATGGCTCCCGCGGTTGCCAGTGAAAGCGATGTATCGCTTGGCAAGTCCATGGATTCAGGCGTTCTCTCGAACTGTATGGGATCAGAGTTATTATTTGTCCTATCGGCCAACAAATTTGGTGCCGCATTCGTTCCTTTGGAATCAGTCGTTCTCGGCTTAAACGCTTTATTCTGAATAGCTTTCAAACTTTCTTTGTTCATTAACGAACGCGCCTTTCGGCGTCCAATCTGAGTTCTAACTTTGCTTAAAGCCTGGCTAATTCATCTGGCACCGTAACCTCTGCGATTCTCAAGATAACAGTTCCTGACCAATTGTTCTAACGATTTCCGGCGCTAACAAGGTGGCTTGGTCAATCGTTTCCGCCACGCGTAATAGCTGCTCTCAGAAAGTTGCATCACCCGGCATAACAATTTGAACCGGAAGTTTTTCTTTTCTTGATCAATGAACCAGTAGCGTTTTAACTTCCTCTGCCGAAGATACCACGAAGCGGGCTGCTTAGGATTTCATTCTCCATTTCCAAGTCTCGATTCCGTTTCTTCAAGGCTTCAATTTCCGATAATTCAGATCCGCTTTGCCGACCATCACCAAAACTTTTAGCTGCCTTTTGCTTACGTCAGTGTGAATCAAAGACTCGCTGACCCCTAATTCCTGAGAAACTGACCTCACTGATTGACCATCAAGAACTTTCTTGACCGTATTGCGCTTAAATTCATCGTCGTATTTTTTCCACATATCTTTGATATTCTACAAAAGACAGTTTTTTCTCCACTTTTATTGAACCACCTCAGGCTGGGTATTAAAATATTTTAGATTGAAGAAATTGTGTGCCAACGGTGTGCCAAACTCTTTAATTAAAGTTATTTTGTTGGGTAAAGGACAAAAACTAATTGGACATTTTAGTTAAATTAGAAGTTACCCAGTTGTAAATTTATTAAACACAACTTTGTTGAAAATAAAAGACTTAGAGCAATACACTTTTTCTAAATAGGCTCATAAGTTGTTGATTTTTCTTTCAACTGCGTAACTCCTCATTCTATAATATTCGAATGTCTAGAGCACTTAAAGTTCCTGGTGGTATTCTACCAGTGCAATCCAGTGATTCCCCTGTGAATTCTGTTCCTGTGCAACTTCCATTTGTAGAGGAAAAGCTGGAACCAAACAAAATTTGGGCGCAACCCGGCGGACAAAGAAGAGTTCCGGCTGCAATACAAACATTCGACGGAAGACAACCAATACCTGTTTGAGATTGAGCATTAACCGCTATTGGAGCAATGATTGACGAGATGACAGGTAAAGCTATCATCGAAGCCAATCCAACTTTTCTAATCACCTCCCGTCTATTCATCCCTGCAAATGGCGAAATATAATCCGCACTTTCTTCGAGCAGATTATTCTTCCTCAGTTCTTCCAATGTCAGCCAGACAAAATCTTCGCTGACTGGAGTTTTCAGTTTCACGCTCATCTGTTCGCTGATCTCGGCAACAGAATTTTTGCCGTTGCAAAACTCGTAAACCATCGCGGACGTTTGATTCAAACAAACCGCTTTGTGGATATTTAAGTCGTAAATCAAAACTTCCCGTTCAAGTTCCTGCACTACTACATTCGATTTGCGGCTGATTGGTTTATTGGTCATAAATTAAATAATTTTCTCCTCTTAAATTTTGAAAACTGATTCCATTCTTATATGCGTTAAAATGGTAGAAATGATGCCAAATTAAAGTAAAACTCCTTGTCTAGCCTGCAAATACACTTTATATTTTGGATTTTCAACCTAATGTTTTTGTGTGCCAACGATGTGCAAAAACCTAAAAAAGTTAAAAAAAATGATTTTGAATTGCATAAAGTGTAAATCAACTTAAACCAACCCTAAACTAAGCTAAACATTGAGCTTAAAGTAAGTTTGAAAAATAATTCTTAACTTGAAACAACTCTTGACTAAGACTTAAAATCCTGCATCTTGCGGGGTGTGCAGGTTCGATTCCCGCCCCAAGCACCTTAAACCAAATTTATAAAGTCTTGTTTCGCACGAGGCTTTTCTTTTTGCCGAGCGGATACAACCCAACTTTACCCCAAATCGTCTAACGGCTATACGATATTGTTTTAACCTTCGTAGAATCAAAATTCAAATAGTTATAAAAACCCAACTTAACGTCACTTTTCTTTGAAATTCAATGATTTCAAACGAAGTGGCACAGTCATTGCTTTAAGATTCGCAGGTGTTTTAAGTTTAGCATCTGTGAAGATGAGGTCTTATGAAATTTTATCGAGGATTGACCATACTCTTTACTTTTCTTTTGTTCTTTACAAATTTTTAGTGTTTCAAAAGCCCAAGTCAACCATAATATTTTTACCTTGCCCGTCGGCACAACCATTAAGAAGATTGGTTGGAAAAGAAAAGGAGACCTGTGAGGCGGGATGATGGATGGAGGAATT
Source organism: Acidobacteriota bacterium (assembly GCA_031413075.1). Classification (GTDB taxonomy): domain Bacteria; phylum Acidobacteriota; class Blastocatellia; order Pyrinomonadales; family Pyrinomonadaceae; genus JAIBCC01. The sequence goes on from JANOEF010000473.1 coordinate 9,621, forward strand.
GGCACTACTGGCATTACTTTGTTGAACAAAGATATAGAAGTCCGAATTAAGACAAACCAAGAATTTGTCATTCAGCTCAACAAAGAAGTTACGTTACCAGTTACAGATTTTTGAATAATTTTAACAGTTTTGGTCGTTGGCCTGAAAAATCGCGACCAAATATAAAAAGTCTGATGCGAAGGGGAGAGCGCATCGGACTTTTTCTTATTATTTCGTTGCCCGGGCCTTTGCCACCATTTCCCGAACTTCTTTCGCCATGGTAGGCGAGTGAAACGGGATCCCGTCCTTAATAGTCCATTCGATCCCACCTGTCTTGAATATTTTTCCGTCACGGATTTCTTCGATGCCGCTTGGATAGAGCACTTTGAAGTTTTCCAAAGGGTTACCGTTAATGACGATTAAATCAGCCTTGAATCCGACTCGCACCCGCCCAATTTGGTTTTCCAACCCCATTATTTTGGCATTGTTACCGGTCACGTGCTGCACGACTTTGAGCGGATGAAAGCCGGCTTCCTGATGCAATTCAAGTTCACGGATGAGCCCAAAACCATACATTTGATAAATAAACCCGGCATCTTCGCCCGCTCCGATGACTCCGCCACGCTTTTCAAACTCGACCAAAGCCCGCATCCAAATCCGGTAGTTTTCTTTCCAAAAAGTCTCGTCCGTGGATGTCCAACCGATAAAATATGAACCATGATTGGCCGGATTCGGCTTAAAATACTCTTCCAAAACAGGATGCAAATATTCGGCAAACCCCGGATTTGTTTGCGCTTTTTGCAAATCGCGGGAGGCTTCGTAGATGTCAAGGGTCGGATTCCAGGCGACTTTAGCTTCGACCATTCCGTCCAAAACTTTCATCAGTTTTTCCCAATTCGCTTCGCGCCAGAGTCTTCCCGCGTATCGAAAACGGTCAACTTCGTTGTTGTAATTGTAGTTGGACGGAAAGTTTTGTCGTCCGCTTTCTATGGCCGCGTCGGGAATTCCATACCAATGTTCGATACTGGTTGTGCCAAACTTGACGTCATCCCAAGCGTTGGTTTCTTCGACTCCAACGTGATGCGCGACTTTTAAGCCCTGTTTTTTGGCTTCGTCCATCATCGCTTCCATAATGTCGCGGTCAACCCCGAAAAGTTTGATGCCGTCATAGCCGTCTTGTTTGATTTGGCGCACTTTAGCACGGGCTTCTTCGGCGTTTTTGACTCCGAGAAAAGCGGCGTAGGCATAAATCTTCGGGGCGGGTAGTTCGTTTTTCGAACTTTGGTCACGCCAACGCAGAGTTTTCGGCGTGGCTGCTACGTCCCGAACAGTCGTAATTCCGCACGCCAGCCATAATTTGGTGCAGTATTCGACCGGTTGCGGAACTCCGCCACGCTCGTCCTGGGTGTGTCCGTGAAGATTTATCAAACCCGGCATCACATATTTCCCTGTCGCATCAATCTCAACCTCACCAATCGGAACTCTTTTTGCTGTTCCTTCCTTTACTGCCACCGGATCAAGCCCGACAATCTGTGTAATCACATCGTTTTCAACTACAATATCGAACGGTCCCAAAGCAGGTTTTCCGTTCCCGTCAATTACCATGGCGTTGCGGATAACAAGACGGTTGTAGCGTTTTGATTTGATATTTGTATTTTGGGAGAAAGCAAAAACGGGAAAGACCAAACTAACCAAAATCAGAAACGAAAATAATAGAATATTTTTTTTTGTCATAGATGTTAATTGAGAAAATTTTTCAATGAATAACAAGTATCGGCAATTTATCATCAATAACGTGACAAATCAAGCAAATTTACATCTAAACATTTCGGCCGCTTTTGCCGTTTTCCTTCACTTGTGACAAAATATCTTTTTATAATACAAACACTTATTTTAAGAGAGGAAAATTTAAAAACATGGCTGGTAGAAATAAAATTACGGTCGTTGGCGCAGGAAATGTCGGAGCAACTGCAGCGCATTGGATTGCAGCAAAAGAATTAGCTGACGTGGTGTTGGTTGATATTGTCGAAGGAACTCCACAAGGAAAATCGTTGGATTTGGCGCAAGCCGCTCCGATTGATGGCTTTGATGTTAAATTGGTCGGCGCAAACTCTTATGATGAAACGGCAAATTCGGATGTGGTCATCATCACCGCCGGATTACCGCGCAAACCCGGAATGAGCCGCGATGACCTTTTGAAAATCAATTCAGATATTGTCAGTGCCGTCACCGACCAAGTTGCCAAGTATTCGCCGAATGCCTTTATAATCGTTGTTTCCAATCCTTTGGATGCGATGACCCAAGTTGCTTTTGTGCGCTCGGGATTCCCGAAAAATCGGGTAATGGGCATGGCCGGCATTTTAGATTCAGCCCGGATGCGTTGTTTCGTGGCGGCAGAACTGAATGTTTCAGTCGAAAATGTAACTTGCTTTGTGCTCGGTGGACACGGGGACACGATGGTCCCGCTTCCCCGTTATTCGACTGTGGCCGGAATTCCGATCACAGAATTGATTGCGCCGGATAAACTGGCTGAAATCGTCAAACGAACCGCCAATGGCGGAGCAGAAATTGTCGGATTGCTGAAAACGGGTTCAGCTTTTTATGCGCCGAGTTTAGCAGCTGTTGAAATGGCCGAAGCAATTCTGAAAGATAAAAAGAAAATTTTGCCCTGTGCTGTTTATCTCGAAGGCGAATATGGAATCAGTAATCTGTTTGTTGGTGTTCCCGTCAAATTAGGCAAAAATGGCATCGAACAGATCATCGAAATTTCATTGACCAACGATGAACGGGTTGCCTTGCACAAATCAGCTGCTTCTGTTCAAGAACTGATTGATGTTTTAGGAATTTAATTTTTGTGAAAGTTATTTTTGTGAAGGAAAGTCTGCTGGCTTTCCTTTTTTGTCGCTAAAATAAACGAAACGTTTTTAACAATCAACTAAGACTTTAGTTGAACTAAGGTCTGAAACATTTAAGGCTTGTCAAGAGAAAATATTTTATAATAAAATGTTGTATGTGGTAGCATCTTGACCTTTTGAATAATCGTAGATTTTTAAGCATATGATTCCATTCTTTACCAAGTATCCTGATTTGGCAGTCAATGAAACAAGGACAATTACCGTCCAGGGAAGAGATGATCTTCTCGATGGGGAGTATGGGTTTATAGAATTTTATTGTGATGAGATTGATTGCGATTGCCGCCGGGTTATTATTAATGTAGTGACCGCGACCACGGAGCCAAAAATCTGGGCGACGATAAACTTTGGGTGGGAAGATGTGGAATTCTATGAAAAATGGATTGGTGACAAAGAGAATGCGGTGGACTGCAAAGGACCTTATCTTGACCCAATGAACCCTCAAACTAAATATTCTCCCGTTTTGCTTCGGATTTTTGAGCATCTCTTAACTGATGTAATATACCTTGAACGATTGAAAAAGCATTACGAACTATTCAAGAGTTCCGCTCGAACAAAAAATAGTTCAGAACAAAAAACAGAATATAGAAGTCAAAGGAAAAAACGGCGGGGAAAGAAAAAAGGAAGATAGCAAGACTCATAAAAAATCAGCTGTTTCAGTACAGGAACTGATTGGTGTATTGGGTATCTAATTTTAGTTACAATTGTTTTTTTTGTTTTCAATTTCAATTTACAAATTATCCCGCCAAACTAATCCCACATTTACCACAAAATTTGATATGAGGTTGGTAACTTGTCCCGCATTGTCGGCAGACTCTTTCGACTGAGCGCGGAATATTTGAAGTCGGCTGAAAATTTGAGGAGTAACTTGGCGGCTGACTTTGATGCAAATTTTGCGTTGCGCCGATACTTAATCCGCAACGACCGCAAAATTTGCTTCCATTCGGCAAAACAGTTGAACATCTTGGACAAGGAAATCCCTGCGAGGCAACCGGTGGACTGATCATTGCAAATTGGGCATTTCCACACCTGCCGCAAAATTTTACCCCCTGGGCAAAACGAGCCCCGCAACGGGTACAAGCAACGATCCCGGGCATCACACTGGATTGTCCCGCACTACTGCTGCCGCCAGTAGAGGTAGTCGGCTGACTAGCACTTCCAATTGGTTTTAATTGGGCCTGAATGACTTGTTCATTAGCATCTTCACGAATTTCAATCAGCCGTTCATCATCTTTTTCCCCTAATTTTGAAACTCGTAAAATATGTTGTCCGGTTGGAATTGAACCTAATATCAATCTTCCGGAACTGCCGACACTTCCCTTTCGTTCATCGTTGATGTAAACCTCTGCGCCGTTCGGAGCCATGATAATCAGACGCGAATGCCCCTTATTTTCGGTTTCAGTAACATTATCACCCGCCTTTTCAAGTTCAACGATCCAATCTGCAAGATTTGCCGGACGATTTTTAGCGTCTTTATCCAGTGCCCGCATAATTGCCGTCTCGACACTTTTCGGGATGTCGGTGCGGAGGGTTGAAAGCGGCGGAGGGGTCTGCATTATCTTTTGCATGATAAGTTGCATCATATCGCCCGAAAATGGTGTTTTCCCACCAAGCATCAGATAGGCGATGGTGCCAAGGGCATAAATATCAGCTCGAACGTCAACTCCCAATTCAGGTTGCATTTGTTCCGGGGACATAAATTCCGGCGTGCCGATGATCCCGCGTGA
>JANOEF010000474.1:0-4407 GCA_031413075.1 Acidobacteriota bacterium
GTTTCAAAAGTTGAGCAAGAACATCCTGAAATAGTTTATCAAAATTCAATTGACGGATTAACCAAAAATGCCGTTAAGCTTCGTCAGGCGGCCGCCGCCATTATCCGCCGGCGCGACGAGATCGAGGAGCGCTACGAGCAAAAAGCTCGTGAGGCAAAGGAAGTTGAAGCCCAGCTTTCGGTCGCCATTCAAAATGGCGATGAAGAAATCGGAACGCTTTTAGTTGAGAAAAAAGACGTGCTTGATTCGGAAATCGCTGATTTGACGGTTGAAATGGAACAGGCTCGGACCGATGCCAACGACGTCAAAACCGCTTTACTCAAAATTCAATCGGAACGCGAAAAACTTATCGCCGAAAAAGACCGAATGGTCGGAAAATTGGCGAGTGCCGAGGCGCGGGTCAAAATTCAGGAACAGCTCGACGGGCTTTCACTCGATAGCGATGTCAAAGCTCTGGACAATGTTCGCACACATATTAAGAACAAAATTGCCGAAGCCAATTTGGGCAAAGAATTGAGCGAAAGCAGTCTGGATGCGCGGCTTGAAAAAATCAAATCCCAGGTTGGGAGTGTCCAAGCTCAATCGAAGTTTCAACAGATGCGTCAGCAACATCTGAACGCACAACAACAAGGGAATAAGAGTTTGTAGTTCAAGGTTCAAGGTTTAAGGTTCAAGGTTCAAGGTTCAAAGTTCAAGGTTCAAAGTTCAAAGTTCAAGGTTCAAAGTTCAAGGTTCAAAGTTCAAGGTTTAAGGTTCAAGGTTCAAGGTTCAGAATTATGGCAAAGTTTGAAAAATTTGAAGATATTGAGGCTTGGAAAATTGGAAGACAGATTGTCAACTAAATTTACGATTTAACATCTATTGGAAAGTTTAGTATTGACTATGTTTTGCGTGATCAGATGCGGAGAGCAGCGATTTCGATTATTTCAAATATAGCAGAAGGTTTTGAGCGCGAAGGAAATAAAGAATTTATTCAGTTCCTTTCCGTTTCAAAAGCATCTTCTGGAGAAATTCGTTCACAACTTTATATTGCCTTAGACCGCGAATACATAACTAAAGAGCAATTTGATGAACTTTTCGAAAAATTGTTGCAGACAAGCCGAATAATATCCGGCTTAATAAAGTATTTGCGGGGAAGCGAAATACGCGGAAGTAAATACAAATAAGTTCGAAGTCAAAAGATAAAGCTTAAAGGCTTCTGATTAGTTCCATTGAACCTTAAACTTTTGAACCTTAAACTTTGAACCTTAAACCTTAAACCTTAAACTTTGAACTATTCAAAGGAGAAATATGGCTATTAGAATTGGAAATTATCAATTGGGACCGGGTTTTATTATTCTTGCACTGGCAATCATTTTAGGATTGCTTTATGTGGCGTTTTCGCAGTTCGGGATTTGGGATAAATTACGCCCGAAAACTGACGTCAGCAAAACTGAACAGACAGTTGAACGGACCGAAGATATTAAGCGCGAAAATCTGCCCGCAACCGATGTCAAAGCCCCCAAAGTAACCACCGATGATCCGGAAGTAACGATCGGAATTTGGACCTGGCAAGCTCAAAGCGCCTTGATTGACGCCGTTGGCGGGGTCGGAAAATCAGGTGATCATCCGGATAGTTTGCTTTACCAGGCCGGCATCAAAAACACCCGGTTAGTGGTCGAAAATGATACTTCTAAACAAGTTGAAGGTTTAGCGTCGAACAACATTCAAATTGTCACCACGACCGGTGATCAATCGGCGGTTGACATTGCCGGAGCTAATAAACTCCTGCGCGGACCGAAAGCCAAAGTTATTTGGAGCGGCGGCTATTCATCCGGTGAAGACTGTTTAATGGGGCCTGAATCCTGGAAAAAAGACCCGCAAAATGCCAGAGGTTCATTAGTGGTGACGGCCGTCCCATATTGCGATTTCAACGTGGTCGTCAACTGGGCGGCAGATAACAAGATCCCGCTCAACCCGGACGAAAAAGTTTATAATCCGGATGCAATCAATTTCGTCAATGCTACTGACCACATCGAAGCCGCGCAAAAATATATTTCAAATGCCAAGGTTTCGTTGAAAAACGTTAAGACCGGTCAAAACGAAACGCGTGAAATTGATGCAGTTGCCACCTGGACACCCGGCGATGTGATGGCTGCCCAGGGACGCAGTTCGGTTAATTATCGAGGGAAATCCGAAAAATTACAGAAGATCATCTCGACCGAGCAATATTCCGCAATGATGCCGAATATTTTGTTCACCACCGAAGATTTCATCAAAAAGCATCCCGATTACATCGAAACATTACTTCGCTGTTTGGCTCGCGCCGGAGCGAAGATCAAGGGTGATCCGAATTACTTCAAAACCCGCGTCGCCGCCTTGAATGCCCAGGTTTTTGCGATGGAAGGAAAAGGTCCGAGTTTTTGGGCCAAATACTTTGATATTGTCGAAGAAAACGGAGTTCGCCTCGGTGGTTCACGCGTCAACGACATTGCCGATAATCGTCATCTTTTTGGCTTAGGCAGCAATAAAAGTCTGGCCGACAGCGTTTTTGGTATTTCATACAACGAACACGGCAAGCGTCTGCAAAAACTTTTACCCGAACGAATGCCGACTTTTACCCCGGTTGAACAGGTCGTGGATCTGACATTTATTAAGAAAATGTCCGATGAAATTGGCGAAGTCAAAGCTGAAACCGGCAGTTCGAGTCAGGCAGCTTCGGCAGATACAGTGGTCAAAGCCAACTTTGATATTACTTTTGATAGCGGTTCGGCCGAATTAAAGCCGTCGGAAATTGCCAAACTGAATGAGATCCGAAGTCTGTTGATTCGAGCCTCGAACACGAAGATCATCGTCGAAGGTCATACCGATAATGCCGGAGATTCGGCGAAAAATATTGAACTGTCCAAAGCTCGGGCCCAGTCTGTCTGGACCTGGTTGAAAGCATCAGACGAATCCCGAATCAATATTAACGACCAACGCATTATCACGGTTGACGGTTACGGCTCGCTGAATCCGATTTCAGGGACGACTACGACTCAATCGAACGAAGATAAGGCAAAAAATCGTCGGGTGACAATTATCTTGAAATAAATTTAGTCAAGAGTTTGAAGTCGTGAGTCGTGAGTAAAAGACAACTCTTGACTCTTGACTCTTGACTCTTGACTCTTTGCAACTTCAATACTTTACGCCATAAAGTATTGATTTTGTCTAGACTCTAGACTCTAGACTCTTGACTCTTTGCAACTATGAATGAAATTTTCCGCATTTTAGGCGAACCGAGCCGTATCTTTCGAGCATATTTATTCGTGTTCTGGATTGCTGTTTTATTCCTTTTTTGGATGTTCACGCCCATTCAGGGAATGCCGTATCCGGACGAGGTTTGGACGGCTTTTCAGCGAATGTTCGCGCTCGAAGATGCTAATAATCTTATTTACAACACTTGGGTGACGATCAAACTAAATATTGTCGGACTATTTTTTGCCACCGTTATTTCATTGTTGATTGCTTATTTGAGCTGTTTGCCATTTTTGCAGCCGCTCAATCAGCTTCTCCAGTGGTTTCGATATTTGCCGATTGTCGCCTTTAATTTGGTCTTTCTCTCAATTTTCACCATCGGGTTTTCGATGAAAGTAGCAATGCTGTCAGCCGGTATGGCGTTTTTTTTGATAACTTCGATGACGGCTATCATTGGACAAATTCCGCAATTAAAATTTGAACTGGCCCGCGTCCTGAACTACGGCGATTGGAAAACTTTTTGGACCGTCGTGGTCCGGCCAACGCTTCCGGCAATGATTGATACGGTTGCTCAAAGCGCCGCGATGGGATGGGTCATGGTCGTCGCGATTGAAACTTTCAACCGCACTGAAGGCGGGATCGGGGCTTCGATCTATTCATATTCAGCGACTAATCAAAAGGCGGAAGTCTACGTCTATTTGATAATCATCGGTGCTATTGCGATTTTGGAAGATCAGTTTTTTTATTGGCTCAAACGTATTTTGTTTCCATATACGACCGTTGCCGAAAGGGCTTAAATGACCAAATGAATCATTTACAATATGATCGAAGAATTATTAAAAATTGAAAATGTCTCGAAGAGTTTTACCTTAAATGACGGAAGGACTCTGCAAGTATTGTCTGATGTAAATTTGACCATCGACAATATTCCTGACAAGCCTCAGATCATCACTATTTTGGGCCCCTCAGGCGGCGGCAAAACCACGCTTTTGCGGATTTTAGCCGGACTTGATGCGCCTGATAAGGGCAGAGTCATCTTAAAAGATGGTCAAATGCGAAATGTCCGGATCGGAGATGTCGGTGTGGTTTTCCAACGCTATCCGCTCTTTGATGACCGTACCGTCTTGCAAAATTTGGTTGAGCCCGCCAAAAATGGCGGAATGAATAGTGACCAGGCTCGCGAAAAGGCCT
>JANOEF010000475.1:0-3149 GCA_031413075.1 Acidobacteriota bacterium
GCCATTGATTGTTTCGGGTCATAAGTTTGTAGATAAAAGCAATCACCCCGCTGATGACCATCCAGACAAGAGTTCCGCCGATTGCCATGCCGATTCGTTGCCCCATCACCATCTTAAGGTGGAAGTCCATTAAGAAATTTATCAAGAGCCCGCTGACTATCGCCAAAAGGATAAACAGCTTTTTATCAGCTTGGTTGATTTCAGCTTGGTTGATTTCAGCTTGGGAAACTTCTTTTTTTGGCTCTGCTTCAAAATCACTATCTTCGGGTTCGAGTTGAATGTTTCTTCTCTCGACTTCATCCGTGATAATCTTAATTTGTTTCGGCAGATATACGGTATCCGCGTCGTCAAACATTCTGACCAGCTCATCATCGGATTTTTCAGCGAATACTTGTCTGAATTGTTCCAGCTCATTATTCATGGTTTTCCTTTTGGTTGATGAAAATGAAATTGATATTTCAAAACCTAATGTGCAATTCTAAAAAAACTTGTTTTGGTCTTCTTACTATACCCCAAAGAAATTGGTTTGCGAAAAATCGAATAGCTTTTATGCAATAAAATCAATATTTTAGTAGCTTGATTTTTCGCAATCTATTTTTTGTTAGGTATATTGCCTTTCCCGATTTCTTTCAGATAATTGGAGGTGACGACCTTGATTAGATTTTCCTTGCCTTTGACAAAATTTGAAGCCGACAAATCCACGGTCAAACTAACAATTTGATCAGCCGCAACATCCGGATTTTGTTTCAACTTTTCATCCCGCGCATCTTCAACGACTCTTTTACCATTGACAAAAACTTCGGTTTTGCCGATGCCGCCGCCGCGATTTTTGAGTTTGATGGTGAGTTTGCCTGTGTTTGAATCAAACTTTTGCTCAACTATTTCAGGATAAAGTTTGACATCCTTGAGCAGCACAATCGGACGCAGAGGCTCTTGGCTGTAACCGAGAAGTTTTTGCAAAAGTCCGGGTTCGTAATAGTCTTCTTTGAGTTGTTCGAGATTGATGACTTCCAAACCGTAAGCGTAGTGCATGGATTTTAACGCGCCTTCCGAAGCATCAAAACGACCATCGGGTGAAACAACCGCCCAATTATTCCCGTTCATCGAGATCAAACTGCAGACTTCGACACCATTCTTGTTATCATAAATTGTCCACCTTCCATTATTCGAACTGATCTTAAATTTCCCGTCTTTTGTTACTGGTTCGTTGAAATAGGCTTGTAAGTTCCTGACAAAATCCGGCACGATCGATTCAAATTCTTTAACCCCCGCCAGAATCGTCGCCTTATCATTTTTCAATTGATCTAAATTAATAGCCGGCGGGACATGTCCCCGATAACCGACGTTGACTCTGATTAATTTTTCTTTGACCGGGAGGAGTCGAATATAATCTTCTTCTGAGGATTTTTCTATTTTTAGAATAGTGAGATGGATATCAAAAGATGATGATGAAAGAATTGTCAGGAGACCTGTTTTAGGATCCCAATGTTTTAATAAGATTTTATCTCCAAGAAAATCTACGAAAGATGTTCTTCCCTTAAATTCGACGATTATTGAATCATAACCAAAACTAAATTTAACATTATTTGATTGGATTTCTTCCTCGAAATAGGAAAACGGTTCAGGGGGCGAAGTGTATTTTTGAATGAAGTCTAAGTAAATGGATCCGATTTCAGGAGTTTTTTCATTTTTGTCCAGATTTTCGGAGAAATCCCGAATTTTCCTGCCGGTTGCGGAATCCCAAATTTGAGAACCATTACTTAATATCTTTCCATCGGCACTAATGGCTGTAGTTCCGGGTTTTGCTCCCTCTAGTTTTATAAAAGTCTCTTTATTCGTTTTAAGATTTCTTTTTATGATAACTCCCGATTGAGAAATAAAGATTTCTTTCTGATTTTGAGCGTTAAAAAAAACCGATGAATAATTCTTCTCAATACTGTACCTTCTCCTAAATTCTCCTTCATCTAATTTTTTATTCCAAATAAATTTATCAATGGTAATTTTGTTTTCAATGACCCCCAATAAAAACTCTCCATCATTATTTACTGAAATACTTGGATCAGGTTTCACTCCGGTCTTTCCTAATTCCCGTCTATTTTTTACAGGATAACTGCTGATTTTGGAAGAATTTGTGCTGACCAGTTGAAATATTCTGGAACCATACAGCAAAAGATAGTCACTATTTGGGCTAAAGGATACCCGTGCCAAATAATCATAACCTTCATTGGTGAAGTCATTGAATCCCTCATCCAATTTTTGCGAATGAATGATTCCCCCTCCGGTCAAATCGTATAATACGATAAACGTAGTCGTCGAAACTGCCAGAAATTTCCCGTTGGGACTAAATTTTATTTCAAGAGGCGTCCCCTTGAAACCGTCGAAGGACGTCCCCGTACTCTCGAGGAAACTATTAGGTAGAGCAACTTTTGCTCCCGTCAAAAGATTCCACATTCCGATTTTTCCGTCCGTATCCCGGTTGACAAATCCGGCAACTAACAATTTACTGTCCGGACTGATAGTCAATGAGTTTGGATTTCCCCAGGGATCACTGAAAAATCGCAATACTTTCCCCGAATTAATGTCAGATAAAACCACCTTATTTCCCCAAATATTGGCGATTTGTCTGCTGTCCGCAGAAAGAGCAAATGCGCCTCCAAACGAAGTAATGTCTCCTTGCACCACAAGTTCGAGTTTTCTCTCATCCTGCTTTTGCCCGAAGGTGAAACCGATGCTCATCAACCAGGCAAGCAGGCAAACCGAAACGCTCCGCCAAAGTTTTGTGTTTGTGGGATAAAATTTTGTGTTTTTCATGATCAATTCCCTTTCCAAATTATGTTACTCATCCATAATCGCTTGAATCGCTTGAATCGCTACTTTCTTCAATGGTCTGAAATCGCTTTGTCCCGGCAGAAACCAAAGCTCAATCGCCTCATAATCGTTTAATTTAACAAAAAAGTTTTTGAGTCTTTTTCGTGCAACTCCGGCTTTGGTTAATTTAGCTAAAATATCTTCTTCAGTGCCGCGGAAACTTTTTTGTGATGAGGTGTAAATCATAATATTCCCACGGCTTTTTGAGTTGAATTTAAGAGCTTCGGCAAAGCCCTGGACATCAAACCCGCTGGTTGATCGACGAGCACGGCTGGCGTCGG
>JANOEF010000476.1:0-11436 GCA_031413075.1 Acidobacteriota bacterium
CGTACCAAGCAGAATGATATTATGCTTAGATAAAACAGCGTTCACGATTTGCGGAATAACCGTTTCATCGTAACCGACAATCCCGGGAAACAATTTTTCTCCGCTGCGTAATTTTTTTATCAAATTGGCCCGCATTTCGTCTTTCACCGAACGCGATTGATACCCGCTGGCTCGTAATTCTCCCAATGTTCGTACTTTGTTCATAATTATTTCTTTTTCCTGGTTCCGGCAGCTGTTTTCGGTTTGGTAGCCTTTGCTTTCGCCCTTGTTTTCCGGGGCTTTGGAGGCTCTGCTGCCGTTTCCTTAATGACTACTATTTCTTCGATGATTTCAACTTCTACTTTCGGCGCCCTTTTAATTCCGATCAGATAAAGCAGATCAGTCTCGCCGACCACTCGCGCCGTGTGATATTTTCTGGCCGGCATAAAATCCCGATCACCAGCTTTGAGAATGTATGAATAAGTTGTTCCAAAATCTTGAAACGTGATTTCCAGTTCACCGCTGATTACCCAGTGAACTTGATCTTCTTCGTGAAAATGCGGACCATAGAAAGCGCCTAATCTCTCTCCCCATTGATATGGCTCATACCCCTCTCTGACTAAAAGCAGACGCAACATTGCCGGATTTGGCTGATAGCATTCCCGCCAGCGATTAACTTTTCCCGAAAACAACATTTCTCTTCACCTCTTACACATTAAAATAACGCAGTTACGGCGAATCGCAAACTGTTTTTCGCAATTTGTTCGATTCTGTCCAACTAAAATGTAGTTTTCCCCTAACTTATATTAAAATCTTGCTATGCTTCAATCGGCTTCTGATTCATTTCAAAAATTTCAAGACGCAGTCGGCGTTAAGTTTCAGCTTTACAATAGTTTATTTCTTTCATTACCTTTTTACGGGATTGATAAAACCGGCATTTTACTTTCACTTTTCAATAGCCATTGCGAAGAAAGTTTTGCGGCTCAAAAGAGTCCGACCGAAATTATCAGCGATTTTTTTGCCCGTCATACCTCGCTTCAAACCGAAGCGGAAAAAGCCGATTTACTGTTTCGTTTTGTCCAATATACTGAACGGCAGGTTGTTTTATTTGACGCGCTCGAAGATGCGGCTTTTGCCGAAATCAACGATTTGCAGGGGCCGGGGACTATCAAACAATTAGAATCTTCGGTTTCTCAACGCGGGAAAGAGCCGGAGTTTTTGAAAAAACTTAACGATTTTAGCGTCCGGCTGGTTTTAACGGCTCATCCAACCCAGTTTTACCCGGGTTCAGTCCTCGGCATTATTAACGATTTGGTTGAGGCAATTTCCGGTCACGACGTTTCGCTCATCAACACATATTTGCAGCAGCTTGGACGAACTCCATTTTTTAAGAAACAAAAGCCGACTCCGTTTGACGAAGCAGCCAGTTTGATTTGGTATCTGGAAAATGTTTTTTATCAGGCAGTGGGAAATCTGGTTTCGGGTTTGAAGAAAAACTTTCCTGATCAACCGGTTAATTTTGATGATTTAGTTGAGATGGGTTTTTGGTCCGGCGGCGACCGCGACGGCAATCCGTTTGTCACGGTCGAAACGACCTTGCGCGTGGCGGACGCGCTCAAACGTTCCATCCTAACATGTTATTACCGGGATGTGCGGCAATTGAAACGTCGTTTGACCTTTACCGAAGTTGATGTGGCGCTCGTTAAACTCGAAAACCGGCTCTACCGGCACGCTTTTCAGACGGATCCGCCGGATAAATTAACCAAAGATGAAATTGTCGGTTCGCTCTCAGGTATTCGTCAAATTTTACTCGAAAAGCACGATGGTCTTTTTGTTCATCTGGTCAATAATTTGATGGATAAAGTCGAGATTTTCGGCGTCTATTTTGCTTCGCTTGATATTCGTCAGGAGAGCGAAGCCCATCGAAAGATCATTGAACATATTGCCGAAAAAACGGACGCGTTGCCGAAAAATTATGCGGATTTGACGGATGACGAAAAAATTTCGGCTCTTCTCAAGATCGATCAACCCGTACCGATCGAAACCTTGTCTGACGAACTGTCCCGGGATACGCTCGAAACCGTCAAAGCGATTCAGACAATTCAGGAAAATAATGGCGAAAAAGGTTGTCAACGCTACATTATCTCGCAATGCCAAACTGCCTTAAACGCCATCGAAGTGTATGGCTTATTTCTGCTCGGCGGATGGCAATCAGATGAGTTAAAAGTTGATATTGTTCCGCTTTTTGAAACGATTGGCGATCTGCAGCGAGCTCGCGGCGTCATGAAAACGCTCTTTGAAAATCCGGAATATCGTCAACATCTCAAACGCCGAAACGAAACCCAGACCATTATGCTCGGCTTTAGTGACGGGACCAAAGACGGCGGCTATCTGATGGCTAATTGGAGCATTTACAAAGCCAAGGACGAACTGACCGGGCTTTCGCGAAAATACGGAATCAACGTTATTTTCTTTGATGGTCGGGGCGGCCCGCCGGCGCGCGGAGGCGGAAAAACTCACAAATTTTATTCTTCGATGGGCAAAAATATTGCCAACGAGGCGATTCAGATCACCATTCAAGGTCAAACCGTCAGTTCGAACTTTGGCACCGTTGACGCCGCCCGCTATAATATCGAACAGCTCCTGCATGCCGGAATTTATAATCACATTTTTGCTTCCCAAGCCGAAACTTTGAGTGATTCGGAAACAATCCTGCTCGAAAACCTGGCGAACGAAAGTTTTACGGCGTATCAGGATCTGAAAAATCATCCCCTCTTTTTGGATTATCTTTCGGCGGTCAGCCCGCTCCGATTTTATGCCGAAACCAATATCGGAAGCCGACCGGCCAAACGGGGCGCCGGAAAATTGACGCTTAAGGATCTGCGGGCTATCCCATTTGTCGGCGCGTGGAGTCAATTAAAGCAAAATGTCCCGGGTTTTTACGGCGTCGGTTCCGCCCTCAAAGCACTGGAAACACAGGGCAAACTCAATCAAATCAAGCAGATGTATAAAGATAACGCTTTTTTCAAGGCCCTTGTGGACAATTCTGAAATGGCCATGCAAAAATGCTTTTTTCCGCTTACTTTGCACCTTTCGAAACACGAAATTTATGGTGAAATCTGGCGAAAAATTCACGATGAATTTGAACTCAGCCGAAAATATCTAGCTATTCTCTCGGGTCAGGAAAATTTGATGTCGGATTTTCCCAATGAGCAACAATCCGTCCGAACTCGGGAAAAGATCGTCATTCCGCTGACGACGATTCAGCAATTTGCGCTCTCGCGGATTGCCGATGAAGATTCACTCACGGCGACTTATGAAAAATTAGTGATGCGTTGTTCATTTGGAATTATCAATGCCGGAAGAAATTCGGCTTAACGGTTTGCAGCGACCTCAAGACGGCGATTTCGGAGCACCAAACTTTCAGTTTGGCGATATTCTTTTTCGAGAGCAGACTCAAACAGTCAAAACCATCCTGTTTTTCCAAATTTGAATCTGCTGAGGATTTCAGGCTTTTTTAATTTTGCATTGGCGCTGTTATTGACTGATTTTTCTCGATTCATCACTATTTCTTATTTTGGCTATTTCATCTATCATTCCTCTGAAAATCAGACCGTGAAACGGAACGACAGAATACCAATAGAGTCTTCCTAATAAACCTAGTGGTCGGAAAGTTGCGGTTTGGGTCAGGACGTTATCTTTATCTATTTTGAATTCCAGCCAGGCTTCTCCGGGTAACTTCATTTCGGCATACAAAAGTAAGCGTTTCTCCACTTTGTCGGCAATCATCACCCGCCAAAAATCAAGGGCGTCCCCGGTATTCAGTTCGGTATCACTTTTTCTTCCTCTGCGCATTCCGACACCGCCCACCAATTGATCTAAAAATCCCCGGATTTCCCAAAGCCAGGTTCCATAATACCAACCTGTTTTACCACCAATAGACCAAATTTTTTCGATGGCGAAATTACTGTCTTTAAGCTTTCGTGTGCGGATATCCTTAAAACAGCCGTTGGTGGGAACTTCAATAAATTTTGAAATTCCTCCGTGTAGTAAATTGCTCGTTTGTGCGTCCTTCCAACTTGAAAGCACCTGGTTCTGCTCAATTTTATCAAAAGCGAGTTTTATGGATGTATCGTAATCGATCGGTTTAATCCCAAGTAATTTTGCTAAAGAATTAGGTTTGCAAATCACTTCGACTTTCATACTGTTCACTAAATTTTTAGCCAGAGCATATGAGGTAGCGGTTACAAAATACAACCAATATGACGATATTTTGGGCGTCATAACCGGCACAATAACAAGGCGCCTTTTCAAACCTCTTATTCTGGCAAAGCGTAAAAGCATTTCTTTATACGTTAAAATATCCGGCCCACCAATGTCATAACTATTGTTATAAGTTTCTGTTTTACCAATTACACCAATTAAAAATTCGATAACATTACGAATGGCGATGGGCTGGCATTTTGTGTTTAGCCATCGCGGTGTAATCATAAAAGGTAATTTCTCGACTAAATCACGAATGATTTCAAATGAAGCACTGCCCGAACCGACAATTATGCCGGCTCTCAAAGTGGTCAGTGCAAAACCGGAACCTGTTAATACGGTTTCCACATTTTTTCTGGATAACAAATGTTTTGATAACTCGTCAGTGTTGCTGATTCCACTGAGATAAATCACTTGTTTGGCGTTGGTTTGTTCAATCCGGTCTTTAAAATTTGCAGCGCAGATTTCCTCCATCTTTCCAAAATCACCGCTTTGGGTTGACATCGAGTGAATGAGGTAATAAGCAACCTCAATATCATTCGGGATGTCTTGCAGGTTCTCCTCATTCAGAAAGTCCACTTCAATAACTGAAAGATTTGATGTCTGATAGTTTTTCTGATTGAATCTGTTCTTGTCCCTGACGCAACAGACAACCTCATGATTGTTTTCCAATAAAACGGGTAATAACCTTTGTGCAATGTATCCTGTTACACCGGTAAGTAATATTTTCATTTAAGTATTATTGCGCATTTTCAGGCTTTTTTGATTGGTTTAGGTTGTTCTTCAGATTCAGATGAAATTTTTATTTCTGCCTTTTCATAACATCGTTTTTCAAAAAGGTTTAATTATACTATCAAGTCGAAAATCCAGATCTTTTGTATTTTTCTCCTTTTCAAATATCACGAAAATGTGGTGGTTTAACAAATTTTTCGGATCAATATTTATTTTCAACTGCTCTTTATAAATTTCAATTTTATAAGATTCTGCTACCTCCTTATGTTTTTTTAGATTTTTAAAATATCGTAAATATGAACTTAATAATATTAGAGGATAAAAAAACGGAAACAAAAATAAAGAGCCTCTACTTATTCTCATATATCTTATTTCTTTAATTCTAAATCCTGAAAGTTTTGCAAGTGTTCTCAATTTTTGCAATCCAATTAGAAAAATATGTCCATGATAAATCTCTGAAGTCAGCGTCTTATCTGACATCCAAATATCGTCTAATTCATTCGGCGGCATTTGTTTCGCTGTTTCACTTTCAAAAAGTAAATAACTAAATTTTGATGCCAAATTTGAATAGGAAGGTGTTGTGATCAAAAGTGTTCCATTTACTTTTAATACTCGATTAAATTCTTTAAATGTCTTTAATTGATCGCTTAAATGTTCTATGCCTTCCTGACAAACTAACATGTCGGCATAGTTATCAAGTACCGGTATTTTATTGATGATGTCAGCACGTTTACATTCGATGTCTTTCAAAAGAAAATATTCAGGAAACAAATCAAAAGGTTCAACTTTTGCGCCGTTTTCCAATAATACTTCTGTCGTCACACCATTTCCTGCAGGTATATCTATGACAATCTTATTTTGTAATTCACTTTTTATGCTGTCTAAATATTTCTTTACATGAAATTTTGGACTTTTGGGATATTTTACATGTTCATCAATCATTAAATTCTGTTTCGTTATTATTTTATTACTTTTTATTTATCAAGATTAGCCCAATATTCCATCCATACTGCAATGCGGAGCGCGGTTGGTTGGTGATGGAGGGCTTCTCCATCACCAATCGTGCTTTTAAACGATTGGTGACTTTCTCCCCTTCAACAACTAAAATCCAAAATAGATCAACCAAGTTCGGGCTGAACTATTGCGTAAAGTGGATTCCTGCATATTGAGGGTTGTTCCTCTAAAATATGCCGCAAGAGATATGCAAAGATCTAGGTCGCAAGAATCTCCATCCATAAATCTTTGATTTTGGTTGGAGGGTGTCAATATTATGGCTAACCTTTTGGCGGCTGGCAAAAATCGGATTTCGAAGCACGAAACTGCTTGCCAGCATTGAACTCATTCGAAGTACTAAGCTTCATTTAAGCATTGAACGCACTTTTTTGCCAAACCGATGTTGGGTGCAATACTTCTCTATTTTCGGGCAAATTTCACTTTTTTTAATCTGTCACCAGCTAAGAGTAGATCTTTGTGAAAGTATGATAGATTTCACTGGTAATCAAATCCAGTCATTAATACAAAACAGTTTGAAACTAATCGTTTAGCTGCCATTTTCTATACTCTTGATAAACAGTTGTCCAACTTTGTATTTTCCCTGCCCCGAAGATTATTTTATCCGGTCTGATGATGGCAAAATCTATCCCGTTGTTTCTAAGCCATTCTTCCCATATATCTTCACCGGGAGATAAGGGAATAGGACAAGTATTTAAGGAAATGCCTTCACTTTCAAAAATCAAAGGGGAGTAAATTAAAGTCCATTGATACCCTATTTTATCATCACTGAGCATATCTTTCGACATCCGGAACTGAGGCAGATGATGCCCGAATAAGCTTGAAGATTTATCAACCCAACCTGCCGCTAGCGGCTTGGGGTTGGCAAATGACTTTTGCATAAATTTCCGTAGTCTGGCCGGTAATAACTCAATACTTTGGAGCGTTATTTTTCTTATCAATTTTTGTAGATTGGTGTCGGCTACTAAGATTTCATTCAATAAATGAGTTTGCTTAAACGTATGCTTTATTTGGGCTTGACGCTCTGTGTCATAACTTTCAAGTAGCGTCAGAGGGGCTTTGTGTTGAATAACGTCCGCCAGCTTCCATGCCAAATTTATGGCATCTCTGACCCCTGAACACAAACCCTGACCGGCAAAAGGAGGCATCAAATGTGCCGCATCCCCGGCTAGGAATATTCTGTTTTTCCTCCAGTTTGGTGCGATCAAGGAACGATGGGTATATTTTTTTATTCGTAAAAAAGTAATTTTGTCCAAGGCAATAAACTTCTCAACCCATGATTTGATTTCCGTTTCTTCCGGCATGGATTCACCTTCTTTTGACTCAAACTCCCACCTTCTGTTCAGACCAAATCCATGGGCATTCGCCGATAGCCGGTCACCTGATAAATAATAGCGAAAGCGATCAGGTAACAAAGCCGCATATTCGGATTTATTCAAAATCGTGTCAACCAAAATCCAATCTTTTGGCGCTTTTAGCTCTTTCATTTTTGCAAAAATAGTTTCCCGAACAAAACTGCCGCCTCCATCGCAACCGATCAACCAATTCCCTGTCACCTCTCTGGCTTTTTCACTATTTTTGCTGTTTACAACTATTTTAACTTCATTTTCAGTTTCTAAAATTCCAGTTGCTTCGGCGTCAACTATTAACTCTACATTTGGGTACCGGGCCAATCCTTTTCGTAGAATGTGCTCAAAAGGCACCTGGTCGAAAAAACAATCATCCTTGTAATAATGAATCGTATCCTGATTAGTCAGGGATTGTTCAAATAGTTTTTCTCCATTTTTATCCAAAACATCGAAGTAGGTTACGCTTTCAGTGAATTGCTGCAATTCATCTATTAAGCCTGTCCTTTGAAAGTTTCGAAGTGTTTCGACATCCAAATGTGTTGCCCTCGTGACCGGAAAAACATCTGTTTCCTTTTCTATCAAAATTACAGAAATATTTTTTTGTCCCAAAAGGGTTGCCAGCATCACGCCGGTTGGGCCGGCTCCTACAATAATTACTTCAGTTTTCTTTTTCATTTATGCAATGTCGCCGTTGAAACGAATATATTTTGCATTGTCAGATGGTTGCGAAAATTGCAGCTAACGGTTTGGTGCTTGGCGAAGAAGCGGTTTTTCGTTTTCCCAATAAACACATTTCATTTACGATTTTTTGACTTGATATTGCCAAAATGCAATATATTGGTAGCCCCTGAACGAGCGACAGCGATATCCGGTAAACCATCTTCGTTGAAATCGCCAACGGCAAATCCATAAACCGTACCATCAGAATCACCAAAGGAAATTGATTTAAAAGTGGTATCCGTACCCTCAACATAAAAGATTTTAGATGGTGCTTTTACGTGACCTACTATGATATCTGCTTTATTATCATTATTCAGATCAGCTATTGTGAGCGCATAGGGCACATTCTTTGAATCAGCTAAAGAAATTCCTGCGGAAAATGTTTGGTCTTCTTGTCCAAAATAGAGATTGACTCCTCTGGTTTCATCTATAACTACAATATCAGGTACATTATCTCCATTAAAATCTGCTGCTAAGGCTGAGCGGATCTGAGCGTCAGCCGGCCCGAAAGGTATCCGGTGATTGTCTGAAAAAATCATATCCGGACTTCCAATATACGCATAACTCTGACCACCGTTGCGATGGGGTACGACAAGATCAATAAATCCATCTTTATTGAGGTCCGCAGGCGTTATTGTCGTGGAAGGGTAAGGAGCGAATGGGATACACTCAGCGTTAAACTTTCCTTTGCCGATGTTTAAGCAGATATAATTTGATGTTGGGGCTCTGCCCCGGTTCGCTAAAATGAGATCGGGCAATCCATCAGAATTGATATCAGCAACCGACAAATTACGTGTCGGCCATTTCGGAAGTCCAAATTCAGAACCAACGATAAAATTACCTTTTCCGTCATTAAAATAAATCAGTTTCCGATCCGGAGCATCATTACTAACTGCAATATCAAGAAATCCATCTCGATTAAAATCAGCTAAGGCACCGGTGTATGAACGGTCAGATATTTCTCCCAACTCATAAGACTTTCGCACCCCGCCCAAACCATCACCAAGAAGAACTCGGTCAACAAGAGGCCAATGTCGTCCTTTTACCAACAGAATGTCAAGATGGTCATCACCATCAAAATCGCCAATACTCACGTTGGCTGTTGTGTCAGACATCTCTTCTAATATTAAAGTAGCGGAGAAGTCTGGAAAGTCTTTAAAATCCTTTTCCTTAAGGTTTTTCTGAGCCAGAACACTCTGTGTCAGTGTGCCTAGAAGACACAAAATAAAAAAGTAAATTTTCATGACATTTTATTTAGATGTTTTCTTTTTTCAATGTTGGATGAAAGTTGGCCTGATGGCTTTTATTCTTTCTTAATTTTGCATTTTGCATTTTGCATTTTGCATTACTGCTTACTCCAAACCTATCCAATCAATTAATAATTTGAAGTCTTCTTCCTGGTTGTTGGCAATCAAAAAGCTCAATTGCTCGATGCTTTCAAAATTGAAATTCGGGATGTCCAATTTGCGCCCTCGAAGCTGAGGGTAAAATTCACTAATTTCTAACTTGATGTTTTCCCATTCTCCTGACGTGGCAAATTGGCGCACATAAGACTCATACTGCGAAATCTTGCCCTTCAAACGAAATTCATAGCGCTTGCCATCTCCTTTTACGCGCAAGACAATGAACTTTTTTTCTTTCGCCAGTTTTATCCTGGTGTTCAATTGTATCGAGGCAAATCCTCCGTTGTTCGCCAATGAAACGTTACCTGAAAATTGTCCATGTCCGGCCTCGGTACGCACCAGGGAACTTTTGGAGATACCACCCATCACACCATCGTTGACAATACGCCATTCCCTGACGTTCGTTTGAGTTGAGAAAGTATAAATCTTTTCCATGTTTGAATAAGGGCATAAGCTGAGTGCCAGTAAAATTAATAAGTATTTCATCATGTTTTATTTTTTTAAACCGTTAAAGGCTTTCTAATTGCTCAATTGTTTCTATTCGCACTATCCGCCTACTCCTGCAAAACCCGTGTTAGCGGTTCGTTGTTTATAGTTCATTCTTCACCTGCTATTTGTTACTGACTTGTTCCTGAATCAAAAATTCCTTTACAGATGTCCACTTTATGTTTAAATATCTGTCGTTGTCATATTTTTGGAATATAATTCTCCCTTCCATTATGTCTCTCATATATTGCATCCCCTGCCAAGCCGGGTAAAGTTCATTGTTGGAAGGTGAAAAAAATCTTGTTATTCGAATAAGAAAATTTAAAAGACTAATGCCACCAGGTCTGAATATTCTATAATTTTTAGTTGTTAGTTCAGTAAGCAATTTCACAAAGTCGTTACAAGAAAGTCTATCACCTGCAATTCTTAAATATCTTGGTGTGTTGTCGTCAATTGCTGCTTCTGCTGTGAACTCAGCCACGTTATAAGTAGTCGTAAATTCTATAATTTGATTTGGGCTACCCCAACATAAAATACGTTTTTGCTTAAAGAGTATCAAAGGCATATCTGTGGTCAATAACTCCATAAAAGGACCGTTAAATATGGTTGTTGCTTTGATAGGAGTTTTTTCAAGATAGCTATGGAACTCTCTTCTTAGGTCTAAATTTCTATTTTGACCTTCTTTCAGATTAGTAAAATCACTTGAATAGTCGCTTGGTATAAATCTTTGGACATTTGCTTCAACCGCAGCATCCAAAAATATTTTTTGCGTATCAATTGTCGTTCCTCTTAAACCCGCCAAAGCCGACACTAAACAATGTGCTCCTAAACAGTGCTTTGAAATCTCAGATTTATTACTTGTATCGACTTGAAATACTTTGACACCTTTTTGTTCTAACTCTTTTACTTTTTTTATGTCTGTTGCTAAACGGACAATTGCCCTCACTTCGGCATCTTTAGCTAATAATGAGTTTACAATTTTTCCACCTAAATTTCCTGTCGCACCAGCTATTACTATTATTTTTTTCATTTTCTGTATTTAGTTTCTTGGTCTATATTATTTAGGTTGGGTTGCCCTACAATAACCGCTAACTCGTTAATATACGCACCTTTCGTATCATGGCATCATTCTCTTGACCCAAGTTGCTAATTATCGAAAAAGTTCATTTTTCCCCGGGAATCTCCGCCAATTTTCGCTAATAAGTTTATTTTTACCCAATTTTCAGTTCAATTTTCTTTAATTCGTGTTTATTCGCGTTTATTCGCGGGCAGAAATCATAACTAGCAACTTAGGTTATTATATTTCTTTTCCAAATACGAAACTTTTTGATAAACCAAACGATGCCCAATAAAGATGGACTTTTTTAAAATAAGCATTGTTCACGTTTGCGTTTTACATCGGTAAAGACTTTCTTTCAACTGCGAATGCTGTCTTGTTCGCTACTGTGACCTTCAAAAAGATATTTTTTTCGGACGATATTGGCGAGAATATC
>JANOEF010000477.1:0-3502 GCA_031413075.1 Acidobacteriota bacterium
CAATGATTTAGCACGACAAAGCTAAACGGAAAGGAAAAACACATGTCAAGAATTGCCTTAGTTCACGATTACTTTATCCAAATGGGCGGAGCCGAAAAAGTCGCCGAAGAAATGCACAAATTGTTTCCCGCCGCGCCGATGTTCTCGACCGTTGATACGCGCTCCGAAGTTCCGCCACTCCTGCGCCGGGCACCGGTCCATACTTCGTTTATGCAGCATTTGCCCGGCATCAACAAATACTTTCGGCATTATTTTGCGCTTTACCCGTTGGCGGTCGAAAGCCTGGATCTGAAAAAATATGACCTGATCCTGAGCAGTACCTCCGGTTATGCCAAAGGTGTCCGCAAACGGCGCGGCGCGATCCATATTTGTTATTGCCATACCCCGATGCGTTGGGTTTGGCGATACGATGATTACGCCGCCCGCGAACAATTTGACGGACTTAAACGGGTGGTTCTGCCGCCGGTCCTGGCGGCACTTCGCCGCTGGGATCTGCGCGCCGCCGAGCAACCCGATTTTTATATTGCCAATTCTCATAATATTGCCCGGCGAATCAAAGAAATCTACGGACGCGAAGCTATCGTCATTCCACCCCCGATTGATGTTCACCGCTTTTTACCGAATGAACCGGACGAAGATTATTACCTGATTCTTTCACGGCTTATTTCCTATAAAAAACTGGACGTGGCTATCGAAGCCTGTAAAAAATTAAATCGCCGCCTGATAGTGATCGGTGACGGACCCGATCGAAAACGGCTTGAAAAACTGGCCGGAAAAGAAACTGAATTTTTAGGCCGTCAACCTGATGAAATTGTCACCAAATACGCCGCCCGATGCCGCGCCCTGCTATTTCCCGGCGAAGAGGATTTTGGAATGGTTCCGCTCGAAATCAATGCTTCGGGCCGTCCGGTCATTGCTTTTCGATCCGGTGGGGCTTTGGAAACCGTCATTGAAGGAAAAACCGGCACCTTTTTCGACCATCAAACGACGCAATCGCTCGCCTCGGCCATCGAAGAATTTGAGAGCCGCAGCTGGAATCGTCAAACATTGAGACAGCATGCCGAAAAATTTGACACTCAAGTTTTTAATGACCGGATCAGCAATTTTCTGGAAAAAGTTGCCCCTTCTTCATGCTTACCGGAAATTGCAGAAACAGTGAGCAGTGGGCAGTTAGCAGTTAACAGTTAACAGTTAGCAGTGGGCAGTAAGCGGTGGGCAGTAAGCGGTAAGCTGTAAGCGGTAAGCTGTAAGCTGTAAGCTGTAAAGCCAGCGCTGATCACTGCTCACTGCTCATCACTACTCACTACTTACTTACTCACTACTTACTTACTCACTACTCACTACTCACTGCTCACTGCCCACTGCCCACTGCCCACTGCCCACTGCTCCCTGCCCACTGCCCACCGCTCACCGCTCACTGCTCACGTGTTCAAATTGACCATCTCAAGCCTTGTTTTTTGTCAAAATGACCGATAAGAATTCTGGGGGGTCGAAAATATTGAGCGCCAAAATCATTTAACCTCAATAATTAGCCGAATTATTAATTTTTTTTTTTATTTTGGCAACATATTTGCTATGATAGCTTTGGCAAACTTTTGCCAACAATGTTTTTCGTTTCGCCGGGATCGTATTAAAATAGTAATGTCAATGGATAAGAAAACTGATCTATCTCTAATTAATCAAAAGTCTAAAAAAGAAGGCGGCTTCAGTCTGCCTGAATTGCTCATTGTTTTCTTTTCCATTGCAATTCTAGCTGTTTTATCGCTCCCCCAAAGCAATCGTCAATTACAACTCTATCGGCTTGATGCCGCTGTTTCAACAATCAGCAATAAATTGATGGAAACCAGAATGGAAGCTATCAAACGTAACCGCACAGTTTGGCTCCGCGTGGACAAAAATGCTAAAACCGCACAAATTAAGACAACTAATGCCTCTGCTCAAACGATAGATCTCAAATCCCCCGAGAGTTTTTCGCAGGGAATGATTTTGGATGCCTCTGATTCACTTGAGATAAGTTTTGATTCGATGGGACGGCTCACGACGGGAACTCAAACCGTTACTATTCGAGAGACTAACTCAAATAAAAGAAAGGACATCACTATTTCACCTGCCGGAAAAATTACGGTCGGGCAAATGTATTAACTTCAAATTTCTGTTTATCCTCGCCTTTTCCCGCTAACTTTAGAAAAAAACTACGCAGAAAATATTCGTAAAATGAATTGTGGCCAACTAAATTTGTTTTGGAAAAACAACGTTAATCAATATATAGTAGCTTAGGGAAATATTCCTAATCAGATTTATTTTGTAAGAAAATGTCAAAACAGGGTCAGAAAAAGATCGTTAAACAAAGGAGACAAACTGGCTTTACTCTGATTGAGTGTCTGATAGCAATGGTTATCACGACCATTGGTCTCTTGGCAGTCGCCGGGCTCATAACGATTGGTATCCGTTTGCAAACCGAATCACGCGATGCAATTATGGCAAATTCTCTTGCCCGGGCAAAGATTGAAGAACTGCAAAATTATGCGCCAACTGCTACGCAACGTACCCGAGGCGGAAACCTGGCGAATAATGTTGCCGGCTATAATGATTCGCCCGATTCCCGCTATCAAAGACGGTGGATGGTCGAAACCAATCCAGCAGATGCGGGTGTTCCTGCCAATACGCAAAGAATCACCGTCGTTGTCGTCGCTAATACTCCTGATGTCAGACTGCCGAATATTCGGCTGGTTGTTTTAGTGCCGAGTTCATAGGAGATTAAATATTGGATAATAAAACTCAAAAATCTAAAGAATCCGGCTTCAGTTTAATTGAGCTACTGATCGTTTCAGTGATTCTCGTTTTTACGATCGGCATTATTGGCGGAGTCGTGACCGGGATTCAACGCAGTTATTCACAACAACGTCTGCGCACCGAAGCCTTAAATGATACAACAGCGGCTCTTGATATGATGACCAGATTGATTCGCACCGCCGGCAATAACCCGAATGGTATTTCAGGATTACAACCGATTGACCCCGGAACAGCTGATGGCGGCGGTATTTATCGCACCATCCGAATTCGATCTGATTGGCGTGGCTCAACCATGAGTAGTTTGCCGGACAGCGATATTACCGACTCGTTTGAGGACGTAACCTTTTCCGCTTCAAATAATAAATTGATGAAAAAAGAGCCGAGCGATACCGCCGCGGTTGAATTTTTGGATAAGGTGAGCAGTCTGCAATTCATTTATTACGATACGAATAACACGATGATATCCAATCCCGCCACTAATCATACTCAAATCTCTCGGATAGATATTACGATTATTATGTCGCCATCCGGCACTACGCCGATGACTTTTACCTCCTCCGCATTTTTGAGGCAAAGATAATGGAACAAAAAAAATTTCAAACTATAAATATGACAGATAAAAACCAACGAGGCGCGGCTTTGGTCATAAGTATTTTTTCTATTCTGCTAGTTACAATTATTGGCTTTGCTTTGATTTCAAACGGACTGC
>JANOEF010000478.1:0-8907 GCA_031413075.1 Acidobacteriota bacterium
CGGGGACCGCCCCAACGAACTCCCCTTGGTGGAACAGGAGACGCGGTGGGAAATCGACGCAAAACATCCTTGGTACCGTGGCATTCCAGAAGAGATGTCCATCGACCAGTCGAAGCACAGCCTTGAAACGGCTGGAGTTTGAAGATTTTCAAACCCGACTTTATGCTTCGCATGCCGGACTGAAAGTTCAACGCGGCGAGATGAAACCCATTTCTGCGGAAGAATCGGCCAGACTTTTGCCTGATAACCAAAGCGCATTGCTTGAATATGTAGTGGCTGACGACCAGACTTTTTTGTTTGTCCTGACCAACGATTTATCCGCCAAAATTTCGCTAAATGTCTATCCGATTGAGGTTGAACAAAAGGATTTGGCAAAAATGGTCGAAAGTTTTCGCTCCAAATTGGCAAAAGGCGATTTGGATTTTCAGAAACAAGCACGGGATTTATACAGCCTGTTGATTCAACCTGCCGAAACGCATTTGAAAAACAAATCCAATCTGATAATCGTCCCGGACGCTTCACTCTGGGATTTGCCGTTTCAAGCACTGCAACCCGCGCAAAACAAATATTTGATCGAAAGTGCCGCAATTTCTTATGCTCCATCACTGACCGCCTTGCGCGAAATGACTAAGAAAAATCAGGGCAAAAAGTTTACCGATGCCACACTTTTGGCATTTGGCAATCCGACGGTAGGCAAAGAAACACAGGAACGCGTTAATCGGGTTTTTATGGACGAAAAACTCGAACCCTTGCTCGAAGCCGAGCGTTTGGTTACTACCTTAGGCAAACTTTACGGCCCAAGTCGGAGTAAAATTCTGATTGGTGCAGAGGCCCGTGAAGAAATCGCCAAAACCGAAACTCCGAAATATCGAATCGTCCAATTTGCCGTACACGGCATTTTGAACAATGTCTCGCCGATGTATTCCCATCTTGTTTTTTCACAAAAAGCGGATAATCCGAATGAAGACGGTTTGTTGGAGGCGTGGGAAATGAAGGATTTGGATTTACAGGCGGAGATGGTGATTTTATCGGCTTGCGAGACGGCTCGCGGGCGTTTGGGCAACGGCGAAGGCGTAGTCGGAATGAGTTGGGCTTTGTTCATTGCGGGCGCACCAACCACCGTGGCAAGTCAATGGAAAGTCGAATCGTCAAGTACGACTGAATTGATGCTGGAATTTCATCGTCAACTCTTGACGGGCAAAAATATTTCCAAAGCCGAAGCCTTGCGCCGTGCTTCGTTGAAATTGATGAAAAATCCCCAATATAAACATCCATCATACTGGGCGGGTTTTGTGATTGTCGGAGATGGATTTTAGACTGAAGCAGCGTCGTCTCGCTTGCTTTATCTTCAATCATTTACGTTTCTGCAATTCCTGCAAAAACTTTCGGGCTGGTTTGGAGTTCCGGTTTTTTGCAATTTCTTTTTGAAATTCTCTTTCGGCTTCGTCTAACAATCCGGCGCGGGAATACATAATACCCAAAAACAAATGCTCGTTTTTATATTGTCGGCTTAAACGATTGAGTTCAGCCGTGTTCTTTGCCTCCAAGATTTTGAATTTTGCGTCAGGGGCCGGGCGAACAGGCGATTTTATCTCTTGTCCGTTTTGGGTTGCTGTAACTTGCCAAAGATAAATTTTGCCGGGCGGAAGCGGTCTGTTAATTTGCCAGGCGGTGCCGGAAATCTGCGAACTACTGGCCACCTCGTTAAAATTTGAGTCATAAACTTTGACCAGATAAGCGGTTGCCCCATCCAACGCCTGCCATTGAAAACGCGGACGGTTTGACTGAATAATTTTCCCGACCGGAGTTGAAAGCGCAAAAGGGATTCCCTCAGTTCCGCCGCCCATCAATTTGCCGTTTTGTTGTTTTAATTGTTTGATTTCATGCGGAATATTCAAATTTCCAACGGCTAAAACGCGCTCAATTTCGGCTTGATAAGCTGGTGGAAGCGTTTCTCTTTCAAATGGAGTGGGGGTTGATTTTGGCAGATTGGCTTCAATATTTTTGTTCGTTAGTTCAATTTTATTTATGTTTGGCAGTAAATTTGCCGATAAGTTCTCCGGCGAAGAGTTGACGGGCAGAGTAAGTTTTGGAGTTGACGAATTAGAGGCAATTTCATTTGACTTTTGAGGTTGCAAAAACCAATAAATTCCAAACAAAAATCCAACCAGCAAAAGTCCTGTTGCGGCAAATCCTACAGGCCAAGGATATTTTCCCGAAATAAGTTTCCAGAATAGATTTGAGTCTCTGGTTTCTGTAGCAAGCGGGACGAATACTTGGTTTTGAGTGTCGGTTTCGATCAGTTTGCGCATTTCAAACAAGCCATCTAATTCCGACCGACAATCGGCGCAAGCCTGCAAGTGAACATCGGCAATTTCGCGTTCTATTTTATTGGATTTTTCATCCACATAATTCTCAAGTTGTTGATAACTGAGATGTTCCGATTCTTCGGGGGAAGGCTCCAAAATGCTTAAATCAAAAGACTTTTGAATTGGTTGCAAATCGCCCAACTGTTGAAAACACAGATCGCACACGGCTAAATGTTCATCTGCCCGTAAAAGGTCGGAAGGCTTCATTTGGCGTTTAATGTAATTTTTTATGTCGTCGTTTAATAGATGTTCTGCCATATTCCCCACTTTATATTGATGAAAAAAATCGGCTCAAATTTGTTTTATTAAAAATTCTTTGTTTGCCTGAGCAAACGAGACCTGGCTGATTGCCGCAGATTGATAACCTGTTGGCGGGTTAAACCTAAGTATTCGGCAATTTGCCAATCTTCCCACGGCAATTCGTTCCAAATGGAGGCAAATTCGACCGGCGAAAAATCGAGTATTTCGGCAATTTGGCGGATGGATGCAATTCGCAGCAACGGAATCAGACGGATCACACAATCGCCTTGGGCTTCCCTCAGGTTCATTAAAAGAGCAAGCCGGTGGCGAACGGGTAATGTCCCAATTTCCGCCCAAATTTTTTCGAGATATTCTCGTTGTTCAATCCCGATCAGCATTTTGTCTTGACAAAAGTAAAGATTTTGTTCCTCTGCTGAGACATCCTTTTGATCTTTATTCTCCTGAAATTCAGAAACCACCGTCAACAGATCATTGAAAAAAATCGGAACTTTGGCGAAGGTAAAAACGGCGGTGAGCAACTCTATGATCCGGGAACTATCCCGCAAATTCTGTTGATAAACGGTGTCGGTCACCCCGCTTTGAATAGTTTCTGCAGTTGGCGGTCGAATGCTTTCTCTAACTTTATTTGATTTAAACCCGCAAAACCATTTGTTTTCACCCTCCCAAAGGGCAAATTTCGGATGATGGGTCAGCAAATAGCGAAGTTTGCTTTTTAATTTTTGCCGCAGCGGGTATTTGTCGCGGAGATATTGCCGGTAAGCATTGAGAGTTACTGAGATTACATAACTGTTCAGATTGCTGATGATTTTAGGCGGAGTTTGTTCCTTGAGCTTGCGAAGTTCCCCGACCAGTTTCAATTTTGCCTCGCCGGCAATCTCTAAAGCCTCCTGATTGTTCGGACTAAAATCTTCGGGCTTGAGCGATACATAAAGTTTGATACGGAGATTTTTCTCTATAACGGGCTGAATGTGCTGAAAGATCAAACCGGAAAGAGATGTTTCGGTTTCTTTTTCTGTGACCGAATTTAAAAAAGGAAGTAAGATAGTATCAAATTCATTGGTAGCTTCATCTTTTTCCATAAATAAATATCTTTGTCTGTTCAGAGGCAAGATTTTGCTGGAATCTAATTACTTTTTGAGAATTCTACTCCCATTCTTTCGATTTTCAAAATCGCCCTTCGGACTCCTGCCGAATTACAAAAACGCCCTTCAACCTACTAAACTTTTGCCAACTTTTGCACTCCATACTATAATTGACCTCGTTCTTAGTTAAATAGTCAGTTTTTACGGTTAAATCAAGTTTTTTCAGTCATGAGTCGGATTAAACTGAAATTGTCCAAAGTTTGAATTTAAAATTTTGTGCTTTACTTTTCTTCCAACGAACTTTCCCTTTTAATTTACGATGCTAGAACTAAAAAATATAACTAAAACTTTCGCCAATGTAGTGGCTAACAATGATGTTTCGATCAAAATTGAACCCGGCACGATTCATGCCATTGTCGGCGAAAATGGGGCCGGAAAATCAACCATCATGCGAATCGCCTATGGTTTTTACAGTGCTGATGCGGGCGAGATTTGGGTTGATGGGCGGCAGGTTAATATTCGGAATCCGCACGATGCCATTGCCCTCGGAATCGGGATGGTGCATCAGCATTTTATGTTGGTTGACACTATGACGGTGGCGGAAAATATCGTCTTGGGGGCAGAGACCGGAAGTGCCGTCAAACTCGATCTTGACCAGGCCAGCGAAGCGATTTTTGCGCTTTCCGAAGAATTAAAGCTCGGCGTCAAGCCGCGCGCGTTAATTGAAGACTTGTCGGTCGGGCAGCAACAACGAGTTGAACTTCTGAAAGCCCTTTATCGAAACGCCAGATTGTTGATTTTAGACGAACCAACCGCTGTCCTGACGCCGCAGGAAGTTGAGGAGTTTTTTCAGATCCTGCGAAAAATGCGAGAGCAGGGCAAAACGGTGGTCATTATTACCCACAAGCTCGAAGAAGTTCTAGCTATCTCTGACAATGTGACCGTCATGCGTGACGGCAAAGTGGTTGGAAATGTCAAAACCGCAGAAATAAATACTCAGGATTTGGCGCGAATGATTGTCGGACGCGATGTTTTGTTACGGGTCGAAAAAACCGAAGCCGCACCCAAAGAAACCGTTTTGGACATTAAGCAATTAGTCGTCAAAAGCAAACATGGTATCGCAGTGGATAATGTTTCATTGACCGTTCAGGCCGGCGAAATCGTCGGGATTGCCGGAATCGAAGGCAACGGACAAACCGAATTGATCGAAACAATTGCGGGTTTGATGAACAGTATTAATGGCACCATCGAATTTTGCGGAAAATCTATTACCGACAAAAATGCCCGTCAACGGAAAGAACTCGGCATTGCCCATATTCCCGAAGATCGCCAGAAACGAGGTCTGTTGCTTAATTCCGATTTGGCTGAAAATTCAATTTTAGGAGTTCACTACCGGCCGCCGGTGACCAATGGGATCGGTTTGATTAATAGCGCGGCGGTGGACAAGCGAGTGTCGGAAATTATTGCAAAATTTGATGTTCGTCCGCCGAATCCGGAACTTACGGCCAAATCTCTGTCCGGGGGGAACCAACAAAAACTCATCATCGGACGCGAATTTGAACTCAATCCGAAACTCCTCTTAGTTTCGCAACCGACTCGCGGCGTGGACATCGGCGCGATCGAATTTATTCATCGAAAACTGATCGGACTCCGCGATAACGGAACGGCCGTTCTGCTCGTTTCGGCGGAATTAGAAGAAGTGAAGGCTCTCGCTGACAGACTACTTGTAATTCGTGAAGGCAAAATTGTCGGGGAAGTGAATCCGAAAGAAACGACCATCGAAGAAATTGGACTGATGATGACTGGCGGAGATTAGAAGGCAAAAAGTAAAAGAAAAAAGGCAATATTATTATGGTAAAACCAAAATAATTTTGTCTTTTTTACTGTTCCGTGTTAAATTAAGTTCAAATTTAGTTCTTTTTGAGGTCTTAAAATGTTAGATATAACTCGTGATATAGATTCTTTGTCCAACTTTAAAAAAAACACAACTAAGTTTGCCAAACAAATGAAGAAAAGCGGTTCTCCAATCGTTTTAACTGTTAAT
This sequence comes from Acidobacteriota bacterium, assembly GCA_031413075.1. Lineage (GTDB taxonomy): Bacteria > Acidobacteriota > Blastocatellia > Pyrinomonadales > Pyrinomonadaceae > JAIBCC01. The sequence continues at coordinate 5,757 of JANOEF010000478.1, forward strand.
GGCAAAGCTAGTTTTGTGGTGCAAGATGCGGAAAGCTATCAAAGAATGCTTGAATTGCTTGACCGTGCCGAAGCAATTGAGGGAATTCGCAAAGGTTTGGAAGATGTTAAGCAAAATAAAACAAAATCTTTAGCTGATTTTGAGAAAAAGCTGAACGAAATTTAATGCGATGAGCGAACCTTACAAAATTGAAGTTACCACTACCGCCGAAGTTGAAGCAGAAGATGCAATTTTATGGATAAAACAATTTTCGCCGGATGGCGCAAGACACTTTAGCGAAGGGTTAATCAAAGCAATTAAATCCTTGCAAACTAATCCATTTCGCTGTTCTCTCTCGCCCGAAAACGAGTTTTTCTATGAAGAAATCCGACAATTGATTTACGGAAAATATCGAATCCTAATGACGATTGCCGACCAAACTGTTTATGTTTTACATATCCGACATAGCTCACAGAAATTTGTCAGACAAAATCTTACCAAAGATGAAGATTGAGATTTTATTTCAAACTGTTAGCGCCTTGCCGTCCAAAACCTTTTTCATTCGCTCAACTGCGTTTTGCAAATTCTCTAAAGAAGTCGCATAAGAAAGCCGCAAAAATCCGTCTGCTCCGAATCCTGCGCCATCGGTGAGGACGGTATGAGCTTCGGTCAAAAGCGTTTCGGCCACATCGGCTGAGGTTTTAAATCTCTCACCCAACAATCCCCGCACATCAATAAAGGCATAAAATGCTCCCTCAGGTTCAGCAACCTTAAATCCTTCAACCGTTTGCAAGGCAGGAATCAACCAGTTTTTGCGTTGCTCATATTCCGCCAGCATGGCTGAAACGGCCGCCATTGATTCTTCGCGCCGTTCCATTGCTCTGGCACAGGCATATTGAACGAACGAAGTCGGATGGGTGGCAGAATGGCTTTGTAATTTGACCAATTGTTTAGTCCATTCCGGATTGGCAATAGTATAACCGATGCGCCATCCGGTCATGGCGTAGGTTTTTGAAAATGACCCGGCGATGCAGACAAAATCTCGTAATTCATCAGGTAAAACCGTGGCGCTGAAAACCTCACTCGGCGGATAGACAAAAAATAAATAACATTCGTCCGTAATCACATAAACGCCTTTTTCGGCACAAACTTCGATGATTTTGCGCATCTCGCTGGCCGGAATCACCCGTCCCGAGGGATTGCTTGGCGAATTAACGATGAGCAGTTTGGTTTTATCGGTGATTCCGGCTTTGACCTGATCGGCTGTCAACACGAAATCCGTTTCTTCAGTCTCAATAAAAACATTAGTCGCACCGGCGAAAGTAACCATTTCCGGAAACGACACCCAATAGGGTTTCGGTATCAAAACTTCATCCCCTGGCCCTGCAATCGTACAAACCGCATTAAAAATCGCCTGTTTTCCGCCGCAGGCTGCGACTACCTGCTGAGCCGAAAATTTTGCGCCAAATTGTTCCGCGTAAAAATGCGAAACGCCTTCGGTAAAGGATTTCAAACCCGCACTCGGGGTATATTTAGTGATATTTTTTTCCAATCCTTCCCAGGCCAGGTCTTTGATGAATTGCGGAGTCGGAAAATCAGGCTCTCCAACGGTTAAATCAATCACATCAAACCCTTGTTCACGTAAATTGGCGGCAGCCATCATCGCTTTGAAAGTTGATGAAGTCTGCATTTTTTTAACGTTTTCAGATGGTGTAAAACTCATAAATTAATTGATAATTGATAGTGGATAATTGATAATGAAAATTTGATAATTTAGGTTCAATTTGCAATTATCAATTATCAATTATCAATTGTTTTTTCATTTTTTCAGCTATCAATTTTGGCACAAGTCCCTCAATCTTTCCACCCAATTTATGAATTTGCTTGATCAGACTTGAGGAAATATACGAAACATTTGGATTAGCAACCAGGAAAACTGTTTCCAGACGTGGCTCAAGTCGGCGATTCATCAAGGCCATTTGCAATTCATATTCATAATCGGAGACGGCTCGAATCCCGCGCAAGATGTTGTAGGTACTAGTTTTATTGGCAAAATCAACCAGTAAACCTTGAAAATCTTCGACCACTAACTGGCAATTTTCTACCTTTGGCAAAATTTCAACTATCATCTGTTTTCGTTCTTTAACCGAGAACATCGAAATTTTGTCTGGATTATCCAAAACGCCGATCAGTATTTCGTCAAAAAGTTTCGCGCCACGCTCAATAATGTCTAAATGTCCGTTTGTGAGTGGATCAAAGGAGCCGGGGAAAATCGCTTTTTTCATAAATCAATTTTACAATCTAAAACTTGGTTTCCAACATCTTTTTAGCCTTTTCCAAAATTTCCTTACGTTCGACCGCATATTCGGGATCGTCTTTCAGCTTAAATATATGATCGAGTTGTTTTTTGGCTTCGGCCGGTTTCTGAAGAGCCAAATAGGCCTCAGCCAGATGCAGATAAAGATAGCCGTTTTCTTTTTCAAGTTCCAGCGCTTTTTCCAGATATTCCACGGCTTTTTCAGGTTTGCCGCCGGTCAAACGGGTGGCAAGTTCAAGCTGGGCGAGCGCGTCAAAGGGACTGGCTCCTTGATAATTCGGCTGAATCTCGATGACTTTATTCATCAATTCGCGAATCTCGGCGGTCGCTTTTAATCCAACTGTAATCGGTGAGCGACGCGCCTGTTCGCCCAGATTGGCTCCGGCCCAAAAATATCCGTCCGGCTTATTCGGCTCCAAACGGGAGGCAATCAGTCCGGCGGTATAGCCGTCCTTCAAAATTTTATCGGCTTCTTTCTCATCCGTTAATTGTTTAGAAAGAAAGTAGTTGTATTTGGCGAACTTTGCTTCAACCTCGAACATTCGGTGGTCGGCATTTCTGGCACGCGCCATCAGATTGACCGCTTCGCGCAATTTTGCCGGATCAGTCCGCTGAGAAAATAGCGCTTCCGATTGTTTGACCAATTCCGCCGCCGGGACGGATTCTTTGGCTTTATTTTCAACCTCAGCTTCGGTCGTCACTGCACAAGCCGTGAATAAAAAAGTAATGGCCAGGAGGATTAAAATTTGTAGTTTTGACATATTAATTAATGCATCAGTCCGAAGAAAATATTCCGCAAATTGTCGAAATGATAGAAAACTGCTATATTTTGTTGCTTGCGATAATTTACTTCAA
>JANOEF010000479.1:0-3139 GCA_031413075.1 Acidobacteriota bacterium
TTTAATTGTAAATAATGGGACAAAAACATTTTATAGAGTTGAAAAACAAGTCAGAAGCAAAACCAATAGGGAGTGTGTTGTTATCAGTGAGCCAAAAGAAAAATTAGCCGAGTTTAATAAATGCCATTGCCGACATTGCGGTTATATAGTTTGCAGCTGTTTGATGGAACGAAATAAATTAACTCTGGATGATTTTGAGATATTGCAAAGAAGATTATGTGCTAAAGATTGGCGTTGGATACGCTCGTTCACAATCGCGTTTCTGCCTTTTGTCTAAATTTATTTTGTCCATTAACTTGACCAACTTCATTTGATTTGGAAAGACGTGAGGTTTTTAATGAAAGTTTTGTTTGTTTATCCGGAATTTCCTGATACCTATTGGAGTTTTAGTTACGCTTTGGCATTTGAAGGGAAAAAATCCGCCTTTCCACCGCTTGGACTTTTAACCGTTTCGGCAATGTTGCCCAAAAATTGGGAGCGGCGATTAGTTGACTTAAATGTCTGCCCATTAAATTCAGACGATATTGAATGGGCAGACATTGTTTTTATCAGTGCGATGATTGTCCAAAAAGAATCGCTCGCAGAAGTTGTCAAATTATGCAAGGCACAAAATAAACAAGTGGCGGTTGGCGGTCCGTACATTTCGACCAGTGCCGGGCAACTTCCTGAAGCCGATTATATCTTTATTGGCGAAGCCGAAACGACTTTGCCGGAATTTATCGAAGACTTAGCAAATAACACCACTAAACGCATCTACCAAGCCGCCGAACGTCCGTCGCTTCTGACTACCCCCATCCCTGATTTCGGGCTAATTGATGTGAATAATTACAGCGCGATGAATATTCAATTTTCACGCGGTTGTCCTTTTCAATGCGAATTTTGCGATATTATCGAGATTTACGGTCGAGTTCCGCGAACCAAATCAAACGAACAAATGTTAGGCGAATTAGAAGCACTAAATAAGATTGGCTGGCGTGGTTTGGTCTTTATTGTGGATGACAATTTTATCGGCAATAAACGCAATGTGAAGAATTTTTTGCCCGAACTGATTGATTGGAATCAAAAAAGAAACTTTCCCTTTTCATTTATTACGGAAGCCAGCATTAATTTAGCAGAAGATGACCAACTCCTTCAAATGATGCAGGATGCAGGTTTTCGGCGCGTCTTTCTCGGGATTGAAACCCCGGTCGAGGAAAGCCTCAAAGAAGCCAAGAAAGGGCAAAATACCCGCCGTGATTTGCTTGAATCCGTGCAAAAAATTCAAAGCTACGGCATGGAAATAATGGCGGGATTTATCGTCGGATTTGACAGCGACCCCGAAAATATTTTTGAACGGCAAATCAAATTTATTCGTGAAAGTGCGATTCCGTTGGCGATGGTCGGACTTTTAACTGCTCTGCCCGATACGCAACTTTGGCGGCGTCTGGATAAAGAAGGGCGGCTTTTAGAGGGAAGTAGCGGAAATAACACGGATTGTTCTATAAATTTCGTTCCGAAGATGAACAAAGCCCAGCTAGTTGAAGGCTATAAAAGCATTCTCAGGAATATTTACAGTCCGCGTGAATATTATCAACGGGCTTTGGCTTGCCTCTCGCGTTTCAAACAAAACAAGATCGAACCTCGTCAAACTGATTTTATCAACGATTTCCGAACTCTCGTTAAAATTGTTTTTGCGCTCGGCTTGCGCGATAGAGAACGAATTCAGTTTTGGAAATATTTAGTCAGCTTGATTCGTTATTATCCGCGTGAATTCGCGCACGGAATGACGCTGGCTGCAATGGGCTATCACTTTCGCCAGATAACAAACAAGTATTGCAAAATAAATTGAATCCGATGGATTGCCTCTAAATTGTTGTATTTGAATAAGTTCCAAATGTTTCTACTCAAAATCTGCTACGATACACAATGAAAAATTTATCGGTGACAAAATCCAACGCATTTCAAAATGCTTTCAGCCGCAACGAAAATAACGCTTCAATCGGTTGTGAAATTTATAGTGTTGAACGGCTTGAACAATTTGCTGCCACCTTTGCCGTTGAACATCACGCAGTTAATCAACCGCGAATTTTTCAAAAACTGCTTCCGCGCTTAAAAGATAACGAAAGAGTTTTAGTTGCCGCATATAAGTCTTTAATCAGCAACATTAAGGACGAATCAAGCATTTCTCCGGCGGCCGAATGGCTGGTTGATAATTTCTATATTATCGAAGAGCAGCTGCGGGAAATTCAAGAAGATTTGCCCATTGGATTTTATCGGGAATTGCCCAAATTAAAAAATGGAGAATTTGCTGGTTATCCGCGAATTTATGCGATTGCGGTAATGATTGCCGCACATACCGACAGCCGTTTGGAAGTTGAAACGCTCGAAAAATTTCTCAATGCTTATCAAAAAGTCACGCCATTAACGATTGGCGAATTGTGGGCATTTACCATTACTTTACGATTTGCCTTGGTTGAAAATCTGCGCCGTTTAACCTCACGAATTGTGATTTCTCGGGAAGAACGCGAAGAGGCAGATTCCATTGCAGACGAACTGATTGAATTAGCCACTAAACAACCGGCGGACGTGCTGCCGATTTTTATCAAACGCTTGAGCCGCCTTAAAAAGTTCGGAAGTGCTTTTATTGAACAACTTACCCGCCGACTCCGCGACCAGGACCATTCTATCGCCACAGTCTATGAATGGCTGGAAAATCAACTCCAAGAACAAGACACGAGCATCGAGCAAGTTGTCCAAACCGAATATCAAAGTCAAGCGGCGTCACAAATTACAGTTGGAAATATCATTACGAGTATGCGTCTGCTGTCAACCAACGGCTGGAACGCATTTTTCGAGAATGTGAGCCTCATTGAAACCATTTTGCAGAACGATAGGGTCTATCCCAAAATGAATTTTCTCACCCGTAACCGGTACCGTGAAGTGATTGAACGAATCGCTAAACGGTCAAACACTGACGAATTAAAAGTTGCGAAAAGGGTTATTGAAATTGCCGAAAATGCCCGCCAAAAAAATCCGTTAAACCAACGACATTCTCACCTTGGTTACTATTTGATTGATCAAGGTTTGGCGGAAATTGAACAGGAATTTGCTCCCTCTCCTACCCTCGTCACGTACTCACGTACACCCATTCAATACACAC
>JANOEF010000480.1:0-4363 GCA_031413075.1 Acidobacteriota bacterium
CTAAATAATGAAAGTTATTTGGGACGAAAATAAAGCCGAAGCAAATTTGCGAAAACACCAAATTTCGTTTGAAGAAGCCGAAACTGTTTTTGATGATTCTTTGGCTTTAACCTTAAACGACGAACTGCATTCTGATGATGAAATAAGATTTGTCACCATTGGCGAATCAAAAACAGGACGGTTAATTTTAGTTTGCCATACAATTGGCGAAGAAGATGTTAGAATAACTAGTGCCAGAAAACCGACTCGGGGCGAAAGAGAAGATTATGAAAACGGATGAAATGAAGGAAGAATACGATTTCACAGGCGGCAAACGCGGAGTATTGTTTGGTCGGATAGAAAAAAAGCGTGAACCAAGTGAGCCGACTGAAAGTCTTGCCGTTTGTCTGAAAGCCGAAGATTTTATGAATCTGATTCCGCGCAAAATTTACAACGTTAAAAATTATGATATCGAATTAATAAAATTAACGGATGAAAAGGGCGAGGAACTCGTTTATCCGATTCATTATTTTCTCGTTTTGACGTTACCTGCCGAAGTCGAAAATATTATTGAAAAAATTGCGGCGTAAGATAAATTACGAATTTCAAATTACGAATTACGTTTGTTCAATTTCAAATTAGGGATTACATTGGATAATTCAACTTATAATCTACGAATAATCCCGTAATTGGTAATTGGTAATTGGTAATTGGTAATTCGTAATTCGTAATTCGTAATTCGTAATTCGTAATTGGTAATTCGTAATTGGTAATTCGTAATTCGTAATTCGTAATTGGTAATTCGTAATTGGTAATTGGTAATTGGTAATTGGTAATTGGTAATTGGTAATTGGTAATTGGTAATTCGTAATTCGTAATTCGTAATTCGTAATTCGTAATTCATAATTCGTAATTGTTTATTTATTCTTGGTTATAATTTGAAATTTGCCGATAATTTTTAGTAACTTCTGATGGTGATACGCCTGGAATTATTACAATTATTGCAAGAAAAGGATTTGTTGATTTTTGAAAGAAAAATCCAAAATCGGCAATCCAAAATCCAAATTCAAAATGTCTTTACCTTTAGTGGCGATTGTAGGTCGCCCGAATGTTGGAAAATCTACACTTTTTAATCGTTTGACCGGATCGCGGAAATCTATTGTCGGCGATGAGCCAGGGATTACCCGCGATCGAATTTACGGCGAGGTTGAATGGAAAGCCAAAAAGTTTGAGCTGGTGGATACCGGCGGAATCGTGCCGGATGATGACGCGATCATCCCGGCCAATATTTTCAAACAGGCCTCATTTGCCATCGAACAAGCTCAAGCCATCATTTGGGTTTTGGATGCCCGCGCCGGGGCGATTCCGCTCGATGAAGAAATCGGGATATTTCTGCGCAATATTGGAAAGCCGGTTTTTATTGCGGCTAATAAATGCGAATCGAAAAAAATTGAAGAAGAAGCGGCCGAATTCTATCAATTTGGTTTCGGCGTCATTCCACTCTCGGCTGAACATGGAAATTCGGTCGGCGATTTATTGGACGAAGTTTTTGCCGTTTTAGAATTTGACGAAGAAGTCGAAGAAGACGATTCGGATGAAATTAAATTAGCTATTATTGGTCGCCCGAATGTCGGAAAATCTTCATTATTGAACAAGATTTTAGGCGAAGAAAGAGTGATTGTCTCACCGATTGCCGGCACCACGCGGGATGCGATTGATACCGAACTTGAAGTTGAAGGACAAAAGTTTCGCCTAATTGACACGGCCGGGATTCGCCGCAAAGGCAAAACGACCGAGATGGCGGAAAAGCTTTCGGTGATTATGGCGAAAAAGGCTTTGGAACGGGCTGACGTGGCGATAATGATTATTGACGCGATTGAAGGTGTCACGAATTTGGACGCAAATATCGCCGGATATGCTGTAGATTCAGGTTGCAGTGTGATTTTGGTAGTAAATAAGTGGGATGCGCTGGAAGCCAAAGAAACAAACACGATCTATGAATTTGAACGCGACCTCCGGCGTCATATGAAGTTTCTCGATTGGTCTCCGATAGTGACGATCTCGGCGCTGACCGGGCAACGCGTGACTAGTATTTTGCCGTTGGTGGTGAAAGCCAATGAAGCCCGAAACAAGCGAATTTCAACCTCGAAACTGAATCAATTTTTCGAGGAAAACATTTCGCAGCCGAAGGGCGGAAATGCTCCGTCGCCGGTCAAGGGCGGCTGGGCTAAACTTCATATTCAATACATTACGCAAGCCGGCTTGCGTCCGCCGATGTTCGTCCTTTTTACTTCGGGCGGCGGACAATCAAAAGCCACGCTTCATTTTTCTTACTTAAGGTATGTCGAAAACCGTCTGCGCGAAGAATTTGAATTTTTTGCGACTCCGCTAAAATTGGTCGAGCGTCATAAATCGAAGGGTAAAGGTAAAAAGTAAAAAGGCAAAAGTTAAGAAATAAGACGCCGAAAAAACCGGGTGAAGCAGTTTCTCGCTGAGATGATTTAGAAAAAAACTGGAATTCTGCCAAAATGATAGTGTAAACCAGTCCCCACTTTTTGATGTTTTGATTGAGAGTCAGAGAAAAACCGTTAGTTCAAAATAGACAAAATTTATAGTTTTTTGCTATCAATATAAAGAGATGGAAAATTTACTTTTTATTCTGAGAATTCTACTGATAGCGATTTTGGGGGTCGCGGGATTTGCCAAACTTTACGATTTGAGCGGCTCAAAAAAGGCCGTTGAAGGCTTTGGCGTGCCGGAAAGTCTGGCTAAACCGCTCGGTGTTCTGTTGCCAATCGCCGAGTTGACGATTGCGATTTTGTTAATTTTCGTGCAAACTTCTTGGTTTGGGGCGATTGGCGCAACGGCGTTATTAGGAATTTTTATCGCCGGGATGACCTGGCAATGGAAACAAGGCAACGCACCCGACTGCCATTGCTTCGGACAAGTTCACAGCGAACCGGTTTCGCCCAAAAGCATTATCAGAAACATAATTTTTATCATTCCGGCGGTCGTTTTAATTGCCGCCGGAAAAGAAAATCAAGGCTTAGATTTATTTGATTCAAACATTAATAATCCAACCGAATCCACTATGACAGTTATCATTGGTATAGCAACTATCGGGCTTTTAGCCGCAGTCGTTTATTTTTTAAAACAGATTTCCGAACAGCAAGTTCAGATCATGCGTCGGATCGAAATTCTCGAATTTACGGCCCACGACGGAACCAAAGAAGTTGAACGAGAGGATGTCAAAAATCCAACCCAGGGGCTTCCGATCGGGGCCATTGCTCCCGAATTCGAATTGCCTGATTTGAACGGTAAGAAGTTCGGTCTCAAAGATTTACTGAAACCACAAAAAACGACTCTCTTTTTCTTTGTCAGTCCGACCTGTAATCCGTGCGGTGCGCTTTTGCCGGAAATCGAAGCCTGGCAAGAAGAATTTAAGCAAAAACTCCATTTTGTTTTTATCAGTAGCGGAAAAGCCTCGGATAATACTGACAAACTTGGCGGCCAGAGCTTTAAACAAATTTTGTTGCAGGAAGATCGCGAAGTAGCCGAACTTTATCAATCACAATGGACGCCGACTGTCATTTTGGTCAGTCCTGATGGAAGGATTGCCAGTCATTTGGCGGCCGGTGATTCGGACATTCGGAAGATTTTTGAAAAACTCCGTGAAGATTCAGAAGGTCAAATGTTTTTCTACACCAACGGTGATAACAACAAACTTGGCATGGATTTGCCTGAATTTGAAATCGCTGATGTTATGGGTAAAACCATTTCCAGCAAAGATTTAGTCGGTAAATCAACCCTCATCACCTACTGGTCAACCGGTTGCGGATGGTGCCAGCGAATGCTTGACGAACTCCGTGATTGGGATAAAACCAAAGGTCAGGACGAGCCGAATTTGCTGGTCGTCTCATCAGGCGACGTCGAAGCAAACAAAGATATGGGACTGGACTCTCCGGTGCTTTTGGATGATGAAGGGGTCATTTCTAAAGAATTAGGAATGAGCGGAACTCCGTCTGCCGTGTTGGTTAACGCCGAAGGCAAAATCATTTCCGAAGTTGCGGTCGGCTCCAGCCAAATCTGGACTTTGGTGGGCAAAAAAGCAAAACCGCCGGAAGAATAATTACGAATTACGAATGTTCAATTACGAATTACGAATTACGAATTACGAATGTTCAATTACGAATTTCAAATTACGAATTACGAAAAAATTAAAGTAAGATTTTCTTTAAACCTCACTATGAAAGAAAATATACTATTGGGAAAAAGCTTTGCTTTTTCTATGCGCGTAGTTAAAGCGTATAAATATTTAACTGAAGACTTATGTTTCGCTCAAAAAAAAAGCGAGTTACAAGAAATGAGTTGAGTTGTTAAACTC
>JANOEF010000481.1:0-3070 GCA_031413075.1 Acidobacteriota bacterium
GGACGGGGTCGAAGTTCCGCTCAATTTTATCGTTGACACGGGAGCCAGTATTTCGGTTATTTCATCCGCTTTAGCCAAGACAGAAGGGATGACCCGCTTTTCCACGCCTGAAAAAATGCGGGTGGTGGGGGCGGCCGGAATTACTGAAAACGTTTCTTCGTATTTGATTCCAAAAGTTTCGTTTGGCAGTCATACGAGAGAGAGCGTCAAGGCAATTGCTTTGAATTTAGAAATTATCAATGAAGCCTCCGGCTTTGAACAAGCCGGTATTTTAGGCGGAAATTTTTTGAAGAATTATCGTTTAACTTTTGATTTTCAGAATTCTAAAGTAACTTTTGTGCCGATCAAGAAATAATTTCAACCAGTTTTTGGGGATTGGGTTTGGGAATCTGGTTTTTCATCTGAACAGTTAAGTTTTGGCAAAAACCAAAGGTCTGAACCCATTTTTAATTAATGAAACTTAGTCTATATTTAGAAACCTCAGTGGTTGGAGCCTATCTCGACAATGATGATCCGTTTCGGCGCGATTTGACCATTCGGTGGTGGGAACACGAACTCCAAGAGTATCGTCCATGTGTTTCAATCTTGGTTCAGCGCGAATTAGAACGGGTGACGGAGCCTCGTCGGAGCGGATATTTAAATCTTATTGAACCAATTGAGCAGATCGAATTAGCAGAAGAAGTGACGATTCTGGCTGAGGGTTACATTACTCGCGGGATCTTTCAACGAAGGTTCATGGCTGACGCGATTCATGTGGCGCTGGCTTCGTTTCACCAAATTGATTATCTGGTGACCTGGAATTTCGGGCATCTGGCCAATGTCCGCAAACAAGCGCGGATTCGTCTTTTCAATACGGCTGCCGGTTTTTTTTCGCCAACTATTATTACCCCCGAGTTTTTAGTTCATACCCCCTGAACTTGATTGACCAATTGCCAATTACCATTTACGATTAAACTATGTATCGTCGCCCCAAATTTTTAGAGGTTTTGCACGAAATCCGTCAAGAGATGGCTCGTGAAGCCGATTTCCGCATGGATTTGTTTGCCGAAAAAGCGCGTGAATCAGCGGGGGAAAAGATAAAAAGTAAAACTGAGGGCGGATACTTTTTTGAGTCATTGATTGCGGAAAAAGTTTCAAAGGTCAAAAAATAATTTATGGAAATTGCTTTTGATGCCATCGGTTTAGAAATTACCAACGAGACGGCCTTTAATAATCTGGCGGAAGATGCCGGAAAACGTGGCGAAGCCTCGCGGCTGGCTCGTCAAAGCGGGGTTTTGCACGGACGCTGTTGGCGATTGGGTGATGGACTGGAAGTTTGGACGGTGCTTTACGAATCAAAAACAGGCGAGGTCTTTTATGCCGATTGCCGCCCGGGTTTTCGCGCTCGATTCCGCCAACGCATTAATCCATGGTTGATGACCGAATTTGATGAAGAAGGCGAAGCCCTGATTCATGGGTTTATCGAAGATACCGAAACCGAAGTTTTGTTTGAACTTCAAAATTTAACCGAAGTGAGCGGCAAAAACTTTCAGAGTAATACGCTTCAGATTGGACTGTGCGGTTTAGCCTATCGGGCGGAGGTGGTCGAAAAAAGCGAAAAATACTGGCGGCCTTCGACTAAAACTTCGGATAAACCTGAAAACGAATGGAGTCTGTGCGGTGAGATCATCTCTTTTAACGCACTCCGTAACCCCTTTTCGGGCAGCGATTTGTATTGGCTTCATTTAGATCTGGGCGATTTTGAACTTGAGATTTTGGTCAACCAAAAGACTTTGCAGAGTGAAGAATTGTTTGTCGGGGCCGCAGTCCGGGCAGAGGTTTGGTTACAAGGGCATATTATTAGTGAATCAACGATGTTTTCTCACTACGAAGGAGTTGATTACACCCGTCGGACAATTGATTTTTGGCAAAAATTCAAAAGAAAGAATTAGGTAAGAAAGTGAAAAAGATTAAAAGTGCAAAAGTGTCAAAGTCTTTCTGAGCTATCGAAAAAAAATCACATTTTCACATTTTCATATTTTCACAGTTTCCCCCCAACAAAATGCGTCGTTATTGGCTTTTCATTTTTCTGTTTTTAGCAATTAGCATCGGACTCGGCGCATATTTTCTGTTAGGTGATTTTTGGGAACATCGTTACGATTCGATAATTGCCAAACAATCCGAAATTTATCGGCTCGATCAAGATTTAGTGTGGAGCGTCATTTACGAAGAAACTTATTTTCGATCCTGGATGCTCGGTGCAGACGGCGAAATCGGATTGATGCAATTGACCCCATTGGTGGCCCGTGAATGGGGTAAAGAGACTGGATTTAAAGAATTTGAAAAGCAAACGTCGGGGAATGTGGTTGAGTTCTTAAAAGTCCCCGAACGCAATATCCAAATCGGTTGCTGGTATTTGGAAAAGTTGCGCGAAAAATATCGGGATTTTCCGGCTAAAGATGCGATGACGCTGGCCGCTTACAACGCCGGTCCGAGCCGGGTCGAAGAATGGACAAAAGGCGCTGAGCCCGAAAAACTCTCAAAAGAAGAATTTATCGAACGAATCGGAATTGCTTCTACCAAATCATACGTTACTTCAATTTTAAGCCGGGTTAATCCAAAAAAATAATCCAACTCTCTGCGGCTAAATTCCAGATTTATGAAAATCCTAGCAGCCGATTATGTTCTGCCAATTTCATCCGAACCGATCGAAAAAGGAGCCGTAGCGGTCGAAAATGAACGGCTGCTGGCGGTTGGAACAGACCGTGAATTAAAGGCACAATTTCCAAACGCAGAGATAGAAAATTTTGGCGAGGCAGTCATCACTCCGGGTTTTGTCAATTGTCACTCGCACCTTGAACTTTCGATCATGCGAGGTTTTTTGGACGATGTCGAGGATGATTTTTTCAAATGGCTGTTCAAAACTGCGACCACTCGGGATGGTAAATTAACCGCCGCTGACCTCAAAGTTTCAGCACTGCTCGGGGCGGTCGAGGGGTTACGCGCCGGAGTCACTTGTTTCGGTGACATCGGGCGCTTTGGTCAAGCAGGTTTTGAGGCCTTGAAAAAAGCCGGTTTGCGCGGAGTTGTC
>JANOEF010000482.1:0-3775 GCA_031413075.1 Acidobacteriota bacterium
CTTTGATTTGGACTGACAGACGCGGTATTTTGGGACCAGTTAGCAGGGATTGGTCTGACCCGACACTAGAAGCCCAGGTGTATTGATCCGTTGTGTATTGATTCGTTAAGAAACCAATGTATGCTTTTGGTGTTGCGGCAGAACTCACGGTGCCGGTTGATGACGGTTGTTGCCAGGTTGGCGGACTATTCGCCCCGTTGCTGGTCAGAACTTGCCCGGTTTGTCCGCTATCTCCGCTGACGGCAATTGCTCCATTGGCTTTAACGCGAAACTTTTCATTGAATGTTCCTGCTTGTTCATAACCGATGGCAACATCTGCATTAGGATTATCCGCATGAATTTGTAGTAAGTTTCCTCGCACACTGAAACCGACATCACCCGTCTGACCGGGATAAAGGATGATTTTTTTGCCTAAAGTCGGATTGAATTTTAACGGCTCAACTGGGTTGCCTCCCGCGTTTCCGGTATTTGTGGTTGTTTGGGTTGGCAAAATCGCGTTTGGGTTTTTGGAGATTGCATTTTCGATCCTGGTGTTTGGATTGATGCGGGTCGCGCTGGATGTGACAACGACGTTGTAAGCAGTATAGGTACTTAGAGCCGTACCGTTGACATTTTGGATATACCATTTTCCGGTCGGAGCATCGTATATGGCTTGTGCCTCATCTGCATTGAGTTTGTAAGGCGTCCGAATATCGGGTGCGTAATTTTGTAAAATCTTAACCCCCGCGTTCGGATTATTATTGGTTAGTGGATGATTAATTACCGAAAAACCGCCGTCCAAATTTTGGGTGCTGATGATATGCAGGAATTCATTATCACTGGGGCTTAAGAAAATCTGCATCTTAAAACTTAATCCCTCCTTCATAAGGGAATGGTCAGTATTAAAGAAGTACCATTGGTTATTGTAAAACCAGACACCGAGCGAACGTTGAGTGGTTTTTATCGGATCGTAAAGCGGAGTCGCGACAATGATCGCATTCGGGTTATTGGCCAGTCCGATCTTATCAATTCTGGCCCTCGAAGCGGTAATATTGGCGGCGGTGGTGGTAAAAGTGAATTCCTGTTGCGAGTAATTTGCCGAAACCGTCAGCACCAGCATCATCATTAAAACCAAAATAGTTTTAGTTTTCATATTATTTTCCTTTTTTTTAAGCCTCCGAATAAAAACAATTCCCAATAAATTTCGATCCGTAAACGTCCGATTTAAGAGGGTGGCCGCTCCAACTAATTCCCGTTAAATCTGTAAAGTTCACCAGATGCCGGATTTGAGGTGTTAGTGGCGGTAACAACTATATTTCCATTGGATTGAAAACCCAGACCCCAAAATCCAACCCTTCTGCTGACAAGCGGACCTAAATCAAAAATGCGAATCCCGGCTCCATAGCGCATCTCCACAGAATTCGTAAATGTTGTATCTAATTGTCCGGTTAAAGTGAATCTGGCGATGGTAAATCCAACCCGCAGAGAAATATGATCAGGTTGGACTTCATACCAATTGCCTGCAACCACTATTCTCCCAAATTGATCAATTTTCAAAGTTTCGAAATTTATGCCGTAATCAGTCACAGCCGGAGCTAAGGCAAAACCGCCGGTGCCAAAACTACCATCAAGGGTTCCGTCAGGATTTAATCTGGTTAGGATTTTGCTAGGAGCGACGTACGACGGGTCATACATTATAAAGACAATTTTCATGTCAGACTGAACGGCAACTGAAGTTGCTCCCGGTCCCCCTGCTCCAAGAGCGATAACATAAACGGGATTTCCATTGTTAAAGTTGGCTGATCTTTCTCCCTTGGAATTATAAACTGTTATAGCGTAGGCGTTATTATTTACAATATTGACACCTCCAACAACGATATTTGATCCTTGTAAGTCTATTGAAGTTCCAAAAAGGTCAGACCCGGATTCAAAAACGAATCCCCCAACTCCGCCCAACTTCCTCCCAAAGGAACTATCAGGAAAGCCATTCTTATCAAATCGGGCGACAAATTGGCGTGATAGACGGTAATTGCCGACATCAGGTCCGGCGTTTCCGGCAATGAGGATGTCCTTTTTATCCATCACAATTGCCTCCACCCGATTGCTGGATTGTCCCGCGATTCGGGTGAGGATAATTCCCCCGACTCCAAACGAAGTATCCAAACTCAAATCAGGACGAAGCCGGGTTATTCCAAGTTCGCCGGCGGCAGTGGTGCCTGCCCAAATAATAAAGTCATCACTTTGTCTCTGCAGGGCAAAACAACCTGGAAATGGACAGGGGGCGGTTGAAATCAAGGCTCCGTTGGGTTGGTGGCGATTAATTGTGGTACCCCGATTGACAATTAGCTCATTATTTGACTGAACCACAAGATCGGTTGCACTGCCCGGTCTGGTTTCGGTGATCCCGGTTCCAAAGGGACCAAAAGAAGCGTTTAAGTCAGCGGGTTGGAGACCCGGCTGAGCGTAAACCAAAGTAGCTGAAAAAAACACAGCCGCTAAAAGTAAATTCATCAGTTTAGTTTGTTTCATGTAAATCATCCTTTTTTAGAAAAAAGTTAAAAAATCAATCAGATTTTGTTGCGAGTTAATATTTTTAGCGTGATAACCTCTTTTAATTCAATAGATCTAACCCTTCGAATGGCAACTCGCAACTTAAATTTATTTTTGCTTGGCAATGACGCCTAAAACCGTTTTCGATGCTTGCAGAATCTTCCGGGGCATTACAACCACACCGGAGCGATTCTAGCTACGCGATACTGTTCGTCAACTTCGATGACACAAGCCAAAAATCAGACTTTTCAGACCGCTCCAATTTGAAACGCTGACTAGTCAAAAAGTTTTATTTTTGTATTCAATTTATGGACTTTAGTTTCGCCGGTGCACGTGTTTTTCAATTTTACGTTGGGAATGACTTGTCCCATCTTTGCGCCAAAAATAATTCCCCATTTAGTTGTCGTGGCAGTGGTTAAGGTCAAATACAATGCGTGCATGTATTTCTCTTCCACCACTTCAAATTTGTCAACATTCGACCCGTCGATAATAAGTTCGTATCCGGCAGCGCCAGGATAAACTTCCGTTACCGTCTGTCCCGAAGCAAGAAAATACACATTTTGGACCGTAGCCGTGCACTGCGGCGTCGGTTTTGGTTTCTGCTGAGCCGATACATTGGTCACAAGACTGCTAATTGCAAACACGGTCATTAGAATAAATAACCCGACACTAATTTTTGATGTTTTTATATTCATAATTTTCTCCTTATTTTTTAAGTTTTCCTAAAACCGTTTTCGAAGCTTGCGACAACTGTGTCGTAGCAGGTCCTTGTCATCCTCGGAAGACGAAAAAATTTAATTAAGCCCAGGTTTTATTTAAATTTGTAAGTAACCGTTATTGTGTAGTCTTTTATCCCGGGCATATCAAGCACAGTTCCTTCCCCACTATTGAATTTAGCGTTGGGGAAAGTTTTTTCAAACGATGCCGTTTCGTCATTCGGCGTAACTCCCTCAATTGGAATATTACCTTCAATTTCCGGCACCCCGGGAACCATTATTGTATTAGACTTTTGTGTTACTTTCTCGCCCTGCTTGTTCTCCGTCTTGTGAATCATTTCAGCGTCTGAATCAAGTCCACACAGGGTTATGTAACGCCGAGTCTGTCTATCCAATTTAATATAGCAACCCCTGAAACTGAAACCGTTCCCCGTTATATCGGCAGTCCAAGTCTCTGTAATGGTCACTTCTACTGTTGTTCGCTTGTTATTCCTTGTGACCTCCTGACTCCAACTTTGTTTGTTTTCATC
>JANOEF010000483.1:0-5597 GCA_031413075.1 Acidobacteriota bacterium
TGAGGATCGCCTCATCGCGTTCAAGCTCGACACCGGCCGCGAAGATTGGAACGTGCCGCTTCCCGCTAACGCACGCTGGCGAACGGTGAACACACGCGGCAATTTCACGTCGGAGCCATGACTTAGCCATGCTCCAGTGACGCATGACGGTGACCGGAGCAATACCTAAAGCTTCGGCAGTTTCTTCAACACTCATTCCGCCGAAATGCCGCATCTCAACGATCCGGCTTTTCAAAGGATCGATCTCTGCCAAAAGATTCAGAGCATCATCCAGGGCAATGAGCTCGGTGCTTTTTCCCCATGGAACTCCCGCCGCATCTTCTAATTCGACGTGTTCTGCCCCGGCACCTCGCTTCTCCCTTAAACGTGATTTCGCGTAATCAAGCAGAATCCGGCGCATAACCTTTGAGGCAATGGAAAAGAAATGTGCTCTGTTTTGCCACCGGACATTTTCCTGACCAATCAATTTAAAATACGCCTCGTTAATCAGTGCTGTGGTTTGCAAAGTATGATTTGATCTCTCTTTGCGCATGTGCGCGTGAGCTATTCGCTTTAACTCATGGGTAATTAACGGCAGAACCTCTTCCAGTGCCGAAGTGTTTCCGTTGCTCCAGGATGCTAGCAACCGGCTGACCTCATCTCCAGGTTTCATCTCTTAGGTTTAATCTAATTTAATTGACGGTTATTTTATATCAAATTCCTGATCTTAAAGAAAGTTTTTTGAAGGGGCATCGGATTATTTTTCCGCTTCCAACTAAAATGTAGGTGGAGGAAGGCAATGTTCACGATTTAACTGCGTTGGGGAAATAATCAACGAGTTGCCAAAAGGCATCAATCTTTTCGGTGATGAAGCATATGCTGACGAAGAGTTCAAAGTAGAACCCAATGCACAAAATCTTCAATTATTTACCCCGATCAAGAAACCCAAGAAAGCGAAATTAATCTTGAATTTTCTCCTTAAATTTAGATTTAGAGCAGATAATGGCCTAAACTCAACCATTCGTAAAAAACGATTTTTTTCATGAACACTATCTTTATAGGCCAATCTGATGATAATGTCGTAAACAAAAGACAAATTTTTTCCACATAAATTGCAAATTGAGCTTTAATTCTAGTTATGGAAGAGCAAAACAATCATTTTTATGAATTTGGCGCGTTTCGATTAAGTCTCCAAGAACAATTCCTGATGTTTCACCAGGAGCAGTTAAAGATCCCGGCGAAAACATTTGAATTGCTTATGTTTTTTGTGCAGAACAACAATCGGTTGATTGACAAGGAAACTTTGATGCACGAAGTGTGGGGCGGCACTTTTGTTGAAGATGCTAATCTGACTGTTCACATCTCAACCCTCAGAAAGATTTTTGCGGCGGATGCGGATGGATCGGTCAAAATCGAAACCTTTCCCAAAAGAGGTTATCGGTTTACGGCAGTAGTAACAGAAATAAGAGAGGAGATCCCCACAAACTCAGCAATCCAAATTAATGGTGCAAAATCAAACAGCACACCTATCACAGACCCTTCCGGAACAAAAGAATTACCCGAGTCCGGTCGGAAAAGAAAAAATAAGATCGGTGCCGTGATTGGCCTTAGCCTGATTCTTTTGTTAAGTCTTGCTTTTGCGACCTATAAGATTTTCGATTCCCGAGCTTCTTTTGACAAAATGAAATTAACCCGAATTGTCGATACCGGAAAGAGTATGGAGGTCGCGATTTCGCCTGACGGAAAGTATCTGGCGCTGACAATTGGCGAGGCCGGAAAACAATCTCTGTGGATTAAGCATATTGCCAGCAACAGTAATGTCGAACTTATTGCACCCGGCTCCGTCAATTATGGTCCGCTGACATTTTCTAATGATGGTAGCTACATTTATTATCCGGTGTTAACTAAAGACGCGCCAAAAGGAGCACTCTATCAAATTCCGGTTTTAGGCGGCACGCCAAAGAAGATTCTGGACAACATCAACGGCTCAATTTCCTTCGCTCCGGACGGGGAACAGTTTGTCTTTGTAAGAAATGTTGCAAAGGACGAGACTGCATTGTTTATTGCCAAACTCACTGGTGAAGAGCGACAATTGGCTTTACGCCGAAAACCTGATTTTTTTACCCCGGTCGGACCGGCCTGGTCGCCCGACGGCAAATTCATCGCTTGCGCCATCGGAACCTTGAGTGGCAAGCGGGTCGCCGATCTTTTTTTAATATCGGTTGAAAATGGAACCCAAAAACAGATTTCAACCCAACCATGGCGAAACATCGACCGTTTGGCGTGGTTGTCAGATAACAGTGGTCTAATTGCTCCGGCTGTAGTGCCTAACGGACAAGAAGGGGGACAAATTTTCTTTTTCCCGTCCGCGGGCGGAAAAGCCTTTCGGATTACCAACGATCTCAATGATTATGGTGGTGTCAGTCTGGCCGCGGATTCGAAAACGCTTGCCACCATGCAGTTCGATGTCAGAAGAAATATCTGGATCGTGCCTGATGGCGATACAAGCAACGCGAGATCTTTGACCGAAAATTTACCTGATTCCTACAGATTTATTTCCTGGACGCCGGATCAAAAGATTATTTACACTTCGACTATGAGCGGGAGCCGCACTATTTGGGTCATGGATTCTGATGGCAGCAATCGAAAACAACTGACCTCCAGTTCGTCGGAGGATGTCCAACCGATTGTTACCCGGGATGGACGCTATATCGTTTTTTCTTCAAACCGAAACCCGTCCGGCGCCTATAATATCTGGAGAATGAATATTGACGGGACTAATCTCATTCAATTAACCAATGGAAGTGATGAAAGCCAACCCGACTGTACTCCGGATAGCGCATGGATTCTTTATGTTTCCGGAGGTATGGACAGTGATTTTGAACAAAGAACAGTCTGGAAAGTTTCGATAAATGGCGGGGAGCCCGTAAAACTTACGACTTACCCATCAAATCGCCCCGATGTCGCGCCCGATGGTAAACAGTTCGCCTGTTGGTATAAACAGGATAAATCTACTTCCTGGAAAGTCGGCCTCGTTCCGATCGAAGGCGGGCAACCGACAAAAGTTTTTGAACTGACTCAAAATTCTCCCTTACAATGGACACCCGATGGCAATGCACTTTCATATGTCAAAACAGAGGCTGCTGTTTCAAATATTTGGAGTCAACCTCTCAACGGGGAACCGCCAAAACAAATAACCAAATTCACCACCGAGCAAATTCTGTTTTTTGATTGGTCGGGTGATAATCAACTGGTTTGTTCGCGTAATTTGACTGTCCGTAACGCGGTTTTGTTACATAATTTTCGGTAGCCGGGTTTTCAGGTTTTATCCGAGCCTTGAGGTTAAGCCGCAAAAATCTTAAACGATGGACGAAAGTCTAGGCCTTATCCAGATTAGGTGATACCCGCCGGAAAAATTTACTCTAGTTGACCGATGGGTTTCAGTGACTCCGTCTTTTTGTGCGAATGCGCCGGCAGCGACGTTCGACGTGCATTGCCACGGATGAAGTTTCGTTGTAAATTATCAGTGTAAATCTCAACCTCACCAAAAGGAAAAATAAAACATGAATGAAGAAAAATTAGACCTCATCTTAAACGTCGTCACCGATATTCAGGGGCGAGTAAATAAACTGGAAAATGAATTCACAGGCTTCAAAGGTGAATTTGCCGATCTCAAAGGTGAATTCACAGGCTTCAAAGGTGAATTTGCTGATCTCAAAGGAGAATTCACGGGTTTCAAAGGTGAATTTGCTGATTTGAAGAATGAGTTTAAGGATTTCAAAAAGCAAGTTGGTCAAGCGTTAATATCACTTAACCATCGCGTTGATATGTTAGAAAAACAGGTATTTTCAATCGGAGTTGAATTAAAAGAAGAGATCCGGCGGGAAACCGGCGATATTCGACACGACATAACCCGTTTAGAAAATAAAATAATGCTTGAACAAGCCGAGAAACTGGAGGACCGATCAGAAAAATTAAAACAAGAGGTAAAAGTTAGAGAACTTGAGTCAAGAATTACCAAAATTGAGGAAAAACTTAGATTAGCCGCTTAAAAATTTTATGAAACACACAATTACATTAATTCCGGGCGACGGTATCGGTCCCGAAATCGTGGCCGCCACGGTCAGAATCATTGAGGCGACGGGCGTTGAGATTGAATGGGAAACTCATATCATTGGGGCTCAAGCGCTGGAAAAATACGGCACCACTATTCCTGATTCCACCATTGAATCGGTCAAAAGAAACAAGGTGGCCTTAAAAGGACCATTGACCACACCGGTCGGGAAAGGCTTTACCAGCGTCAATGTCGGTTTGAGAAAAGCCCTCGATCTCTACGCCAATGTGCGGCCCATCAAGGCTTTGCCTAATGTGGCCTGCCGTTATCCGGAACTTGATCTGGTAATCGTTCGCGAAAATACCGAAAGTCTATACGCCGGATTAGAGCATGTGGTAGTGCCGGGCGTGGTTGAATCCATCAAAATTATTACTGAAAAAGCTTCGACGCGGATTGCCAAATATGCTTTTGAACACGCCAAATTGCACGGACGGAAAAAAATAACGGCCATGCATAAAGCTAACATTATGAAACTTTCAGACGGGCTTTTTCTCGAATGTTTCTACAACGTCTCAAAAGGTTATCCCGAAATTCCGGCGGACGATAAGATCATTGACAATGCCTGTATGCAGCTCGTCATGCGTCCCGAACAGTTTGACGTGATGGTCCTCGAAAATCTCTACGGCGACATCGTTTCCGACCTTTGCGCCGGGTTAATCGGTGGTCTCGGACTCGCCCCCGGCGCAAATATCGGCGAACAGGGCGCAGTCTTTGAAGCCGTTCACGGTTCGGCCCCGGACATTGCCGGGCAAGGGATTGCCAATCCGACCGCAATTATGATGTCGGGGATTATGATGCTCCGTCATTTGGGCGAAATGGACGCTGCCAAACGAATGGAAGATGCGATGATGGCAATTTATACCGAAGGAAAGATTCGGACTAAAGATTTGGGCGGAACGGCTAAAACGGCCGAATTTGCCAATGCCATCATTGAGAAACTCAAGAGATAGCAATCGAACAATCTCAGGGATTGACTGTTTGACCCGTTCAAGGTTGGCTCGGTTGGTTTGAGAATTTTTGAGATTCAGGAGATTCAATTTTTGAAAAACTATGATTAACTGACCCGTTTGAAAAGTTGGCTCAACCGGCTGAAAACCGGGAAATGGATCAAATATGAACACCACATCAAGTGTTGGGTGAAATTTCAGGATTCGGATTGACCAAAAAATCCAAAATCCAAAATCTAAAATCCAAAATTTGGACCTCCTGAGACTTTGAGTTTATCGGAAACGCGGATTATTATAAAAAGTAATTCGCGTTTTAATTGTGCGCCACGCATACCATATTTGTATAGAGTTAAAGTCTCGAGCGAGCCAGTTAGCGGGAATCGTGAGCCAAATGCAAGGGTGCACCCCGCACACCGCGAACGGGAAGCGGAACACGTGGGTGAAGAACAGCACGACGAGCGCGGTCGAGAGCAGCAGCTGCCGCGTGGTGCTGGGCCGACGCAACAGCTCGAGCGTCAGGCCGAGGACGAGGGCGAACAGGCCCAGCGCCCCCAGGT
>JANOEF010000484.1:0-4879 GCA_031413075.1 Acidobacteriota bacterium
CGCCAAGCAAATTGACCGTGACAAAGTTGGTCAAGCCGTTGGCGGCGCCGGGATCATTTTCGCCCATGCGCCAGTACGCTTAAACCAGTTCCGCTACAGGAGGCGCAAGATCGCGCTGGTTGAGCAACTAAAATACTTCCCGTGCCGCGACAAACCCGACAATATTCATCCATGATTCGGTCTTTTCCTGAACAATTGCACCATTTACAATCTTCGGGTGCGTAGTTTGCGTTAATTTCCATTAGTCCAACCCCGCTACATCAATGTCGTAATAAGTCGCGGTTTTATAATTGAAAGCCGAAATATTATGAATGTCGTCAATGTCTTCATCATCTAAATCAACCATGATATACCCGCCTTTTGGCCAATAAATATAACAATCGGTTCCTCTAAACTTAACCTGAACATCATAGAATTTAGCCTGTCCATAAGAAAAGATTTCGGCATCAAACAGTTTTCCGTCAATACTTTTCCCGCGCCATTTAGCACCAAACGTGCTAAATGTTAAAACTAAAATCAACATAATTAAGGGAATTATTTTCATAGCGATACTCCATTTTTTAATCTAACTTTATAATCTTTGCCAAAATGTCCATTTAACTTTAAAATGTAAGGTATGAGCAGCAAAACATCTGAAATCAAAGACATTGCCGACCAACCCTTATCTTATTTTCGTAACTCCACAATTTATTTAAAACCTGGTGCCGACCAAGGGATTATTCTCCGAACCCCGCCCGTTTCTGAGTTGCAAAAAGAAGAGGAACTTGTCTTGGCCCAGATTGATGGTTACGCCTTGATTCCGATTGATGCCTACCAATCTCTAAATATTTCTGAGCAACTGTGGGCGTTTTACAATCAAGTCAATAGCCGTTAAATCTGGTAGTAACGAATTACAGGATTGGCAACACAGATTCGGGCTTATTAAGTCCAAAATGTTTGGCGGGACGCTATTCTTGGAGCCGAGACGATAAGCATCAATCACTGACTTACTGTCTAATTCTTGTTTGGCGTTGTTAAAATTAACACGCTCGCCGGTGTTTTGCAGGCTTCCGCATTTTGGGCAAATATAGCAAATATCATAAATAACCATTTTTACACTCCGTAAAGAAAATCAAGTTTAATCTTTTCAATTAATTCTACCCGCCGTAAAGATCACGTCCACGACGAATTGTTGGCCGATTTGGTTTTTTAACCAATTTCAAAAAGGACGCGCTGCCCTCATTTACACATCCCAATTCTTGAGCAACTCGGTCAATACGTTTCTGGGTCGCGCCTGTTTCTAAGGATAATTCGCTATCAATAAACGAATATAAATATTGTTCACCAATCGTTTTTCCTAAATAATCCTTGAGAACGAAAATGATGTCGCTTTCTTCGACTGGAATAAATTTCCGACTGAGGGTTTCCTCTTCTTTGAATTCTTTGGTCTTCTCTTCGCTCATACTATTTCTTTGAATAGACTGCCAGATGTCCTTTAACTACACCCAAAATTCTAAAATCGTCCTTTGCAGTTATTTCTTTAGGTGAATATTTTTTGTTGGCCGCCACTAAATAAAGTCTGGTAGTTCGTCTCTCCAAAATCTTGATACAAGTTTTTCCGTTCAAATAAGCGGCAATCGTATCGCCAAGCTGCGGAGCACAAAAAGGATCAACAAAAACTAAATATCCGGGTAAGATTTGCTCAACCATCGAATCACCCGTCACACGATACGCCACAAAACCCTCGTTACCGCCTGTTATCAACTCGTTGACATCCAACAACTCATAGTCATCACTATTTTCAAGGGCTTCGCCCGCTGAGATCGGGCAGTAAGATAACGGTAGTCTTTGTTCTGAGTTTGGAGCTAAGGGAGCATAATAATTCATGATTTTATCCTGTTTGGTTTTTACCTTCGTCTTTATCGTCTATTTCTTCGTTTGGATTGGCAAAAGGTAAAAGTTTTTTAGATTTTGGTGAAAGTTCTTTTGGCTGAATAAATGCAGAGGGTTCGCGCTCTTTTTCTTCTCTGATTTTCTTAACTAAAACCGAATGGACGTAAGATGTCATAGTTAGTCCGTGATACTTAGCCACCATCTCTAAATCTGCCTTAAATTCAGGTGTAATCCTGATGTTTAATCTAGTTTCTTTATTCACACACATATAAATAAGTCTCCTGATAAATAAATTCAACCCAACGTGTAAGATTTGCTTGACGTTGGGATAACAAAAGCGTTAGTATTATCAGCATTGGGATAACACATAACACCAATGGGATAATATTATGAAAGATGAAATGAGAATTAATGTTCGCGTCAAAGCGAAACTAGCAGAAGAATTGAAAGAAGTTTCGGAAAAATTGGAAGTTCCGACTTCGATCATTGTTCGTGATGCGGTTCGGGAAAAACTTGCCGAAATGAGACGCACACACCCGCTTTTAGTCGAAGGAACTAAGGAAGTAGCTTTGGTGGGCTAAATGTCGAAAATCCTTTACACCTGTAAAAACTGTGGGGCAAGTTTTTATCCGCAACCCAAAAAAATCTGCGGTAGTTGCGGTGCTAAAGATTTCAAGGTAACCGTTGCCCCTTCGGACGTGCAAAAGGTTATTCAATTTGAAGATTACATTTATAAATCGGAAACCTATCTTTGTTATGTTTGGGCGCATATTCAAGAAGAAGGTGTGCCACCTGTGTTTGGTGTGCCAGTCCGCAAATGTCTGAAATGTCGGGTTGGCTCTCTCCGGTTCAGGATGGTTTGTAGTTGCGGATCAATGGATTTTGAAAAGATTCCCTGCCCGTTGTTGGATAAGGTAATTCCTTTTTCCAAATACATTGAATTGACAGTAAAATAATTTTTTCTCTCCCAATGGTTGACAATGGGATAACATTGTGCCACAATCTTCCTATCAGTTCAATTTTGAACAAAAAATAGGGAGAAAAAAGATGTCAGCATTAACAACCAAGTTACAAAACGTCATCAACGCGATTGAGTCAAATCACGTTCAAACCGTCGAGGTAGTTTACGAATATGAAATGGACGAATTCAGGTATTACACGGCAATTACCCGCAAGGGAACTACCCAACATCGTTACATGGTGCGCGTTTGGAACGAGTTCAACGGGGACACCAACGAAATGGAAAGATTCGGTAAGTGTCAATGTATGGCGGCGGCTCAAAATCTGATGTGCAGACATTTAATCAAGGCCGCTGAGGTAGATGCAAAGCGAACGGGTCAGAAAATTTATGCCGAAAATATTGCTAAATATCGGGCATATCAACACTTTGGGAAAAAGGCGGCGTAGTCGAATTGAGGATAAAGAAATGACCACTATCAACAACGCAAATCTGGCTAAGATAGCCAGTAATCAAGACCTTTCCGACCGTTACCAAGTCGGGGCCGGAATTTTAATCAATTCTCCCGGCTACAACGCCAAGCGGGTTTATCAAGTTGTCAGAAATGACGGTCATTCTATTCGCTGTGACGGCGGAGACGGCTTGCCGTTCACTTTGGATGTCCAAAACATCCGATGGTATGAGGCTCAGGGCAAAATCCAGATCGTAAAGGAGCAAAAATGTCAGAAATAACCGAAGAATTAAATAACGCCACACCGTTGACGTTCGACAAAATAACTACTGCACACGCGAACTTAATCGCGCTCAACGCTCAAAGAGAAAAGTTAGTTGAGTCTTTGAAACAGATCAATGCCGTGATCGAAGAAACTCTGCTTTTCATCGAATTTGACCAACTTTTTCAGGATGAAGACGGAACAGTTTTCATGGTTGAAAAACCAGCCGGAACATTTGTTGAGTATAAGGATTGGACGATTAAGCGGACTCGGAGACAGGATGAACCAACCTCGTCAACCCGATTGGCAATTAAAACTTGTGAAGAATCGGGATTGATTGTTACCAATAAACATAAGAAATAAGGAATTATAAATAAAACAAAATAGGAGACTTATGGCAAATAAAACAAATAAACAGGCAGTTTTAGTCACAACCGAATTTAGAGGCGTATTTTTCGGATATGTTGAAGATAATTCTAAAGTCCCGGCTGAAATCACTTTAACATCGGCACGAAACTGCATTTATTGGGCGTCGAGCGTTGGCGGGTTTCTTGGATTAGCTTCAAAAGGTCCTGATTCTAATTGCCGAATCGGTAGCCAGGTTAAAGAACTGACGCTTTACAAAATCACTTCTGTTACTCCGGTTACTGAAGATGCCGCCAAAAAATGGGAGGCGCAATGAAAGTCGGACTCAAACACGCACTCAAAGCGGTTTTAATGGGGTCTTGCTTCGTTCCTATCGTTGGGCGGGATGTCGCAAAATTTTCTACTGAAAATTTAATTTGGGCGGAAGACCGAAACATTTTTGAGGAAAGCGAATTACTTGAAAATAGTGGACTTCCGCTTTGGGTTCGCTCAAATAAAGGCTACGGCTACGGCTCCGGCTACGGCTACGGCTCCGGCTCCGGCTACGAAGAAGCATTCAAAAAACTGAAATTGATTTAAGGATATGACAGCCCAACCACAAAATTTTGAGACTCTTGAAACTCGTAACGCTCGAATTCTGAGTAAATTCAGCATTTTTGATTTAGTCGAATTATCCGATGAACAGATTCAGCGCGGAGAGGGAACTCCATCAGAACGCTTTTGGTCAAAGGTAGCCATTACTGCCGACGATCAAAGATGTTGGAACTGGAAAAAATCCGGCTCTAAATATGGAAAAGTGACCTACAAACAAAAACAATACTTGGCGACACATTTTGTTTGGTTTCTTACTTATGGTTATTTCCCGTCATTGTGGATGCTTCATTCTTGCGACAACCCAAAGTGTGTTAATCCCAACCATTTACGAGAAGGAACGCCAAAGGACAATGTTAGGGACATGGCAGAGCGCAAT
>JANOEF010000485.1:0-6521 GCA_031413075.1 Acidobacteriota bacterium
CCTGCTGAACACGCCTGAAGATACCGCCGCGATGCTCAAGACGATCGGCGTCACGTCGATCGATGCGCTGTTCGCGCCGATCCCCGCGGAACTGCGCATGAACCGGGCGCTCGACATTCCCCCGGCCATGACCGAGCAGGAACTGACGCACCACGCGGCGAAGCTGGCCGCGGAGAACCAGGCCGCGGGCGACGGCCTCTGTTTCCTCGGCGGCGGCGCTTACGACCATTTCATCCCCTCCGTGGTGGATGCGATCGCGTCGCGCAGCGAGTTCTACACGGCCTATACGCCCTATCAGGCCGAAGCCAGCCAGGGCAGCCTGCAGGCGTTTTTCGAGTTCCAGTCGATGATCTGCGAACTGACGTCGATGGACGTTGCCAACGCATCGCTGTACAAAACTTTCAATTTCAAAATCATTGGGCGAGCGTAAAATCATGGTTTGGATCGCCAGTTCTCCTCTGAATTGGTGGCGCAGCAGTCTAATTCCAGAAATGATGGATTCCAGTGAAATGTCGGCATGCGGCCGATCAATCCGCTCCAGCAGATCATCTGACCAGGCATCGAGTTTGCAAAATATTTTGTCTGAGTGCAGGAGTTCCGTTCTCACCTCTTCAAGGTGCAAAAGGGTTGAATTTGTCAAAACAACGATCGGTTTGCCTGATACCTCTTTGAGTTTTTCAATTATTTCCCCAAGATTTTTGGCTAGAGTCGGTTCCCCACTGCCTGAAAAAGTAATAACATCAGCCATTTCCCAGGCAGAATGGAGAAAGTCCTGCAAAACTTTTTCGGTAGCAACAAAAACCTCTCTTTCGGTTGTGACGCGATTGATTTTTCCGAGTTGGCAATAGACGCATTCAAATGAGCAGATCGAATCAATACACAAAACATCAACTCCGAGCGACCAACCCAACCGCCATGACCTGACCGGCCCGTAGATGCTGTTTGGAGTTTGATTGGTCATATCTTTAGATAATAACCGATAACGACCGAAAGCATAGTCAGCGTGCCGTAAATAACTTCCCAGATACCGATTTTGACGGCTTTCGATTTTTTGCGAAAGGGTGATAATCCCCAAAAAGCTCTGGCGAGCAAAATAACCGAAACGGCCAGCGTAAGTTTTGAGCCTAAACCGTTTCCGGCCAGCATTCCGATGGCGCCGACAGCGATAAAATGTGAGGCCAGCACCGGAATCAGGAAAAATTCCTTTCCTTTTTCGAGCTTCAGGCGATTTCGGACATATAAAATGGACGGTATCAGTCTGGCCACAAAAATCGCCCAGAATGAATATGCGAGTGCCGGATCCAGTTCGTTCGAGAGGGCAATGACCGCGATCGAAGATGAAATCGCGACGGCTCCGGTTAATTCCGGTAATAGTTGCCGGCTTTGTTGCGAAGCATCACAATAAATTTGATAAATAGCCAACGGAGCAATCAAAAGGAAAGGTAAAAAACTATTTGGTTTGACAAAAAATAAACTTCCACTGATCCCAACCAAAAAAATTGCCCCGTAAATGAAGATAAATTTAAGTGCCAATTCGGTCTGCGGTAATTTTCTGCCGGCTCGCCAGTCGGTCAGATAAACTTTGAGGGGTTGCCGCGTAAGGAAAGCTCCGATGACCATAATCGCAATCCAAACGGAATTAAACGTTGGCGCAATCAGTAGCCCGCCCAGCAATGGTTCGAACAAAAAACCCCATGAGCCGTGCTCAATCGGGAGCGCGACGGCTTTGAGCCGAACCTCTCTTTTGGCCTTGATCGGAGATAAGTTGACAGACATTTTGACTTAAAGTTCAACTAACCGCTTTTTCTTCTAATTCAACCGCTCGTGGAAAAAGTAAATTATTTTCCAAATGGATATGCTGATGCAAGTCGAGTTCGAAAGTTTCGAGACGATGGTAGAGAGCCGTATAACTCGGACAAGCACCTTCGGGCAATTGATAATTGTCAGAAAATTCCCTCATTTTTCGCAATAGGTCGCCGGCCGTGTCGTGTTCCAGCATCATCATCCGAATCGGATTTTGGACTGTTCCGAAACAGGACATTGGAATTTGAGATTGATCTGTCAGCGATCTTTCAAGTCTTTCGATATGCGGAAATAGAATGTCTTCTTCTTTCAGTAAGTGCTGACTGAGATCATTGCAAAGTTCACTAAAAACTAATTCCAAATCAAACAGTTCAGGATGATTTTCACCGTGCCGTCTGACAACTTTAGCCATCAAAGGGGTTAAATTTGCAATTTCATTTTTGGTATAAATATGATGCTTCTCAAGAATATAACCGATCAATTTGGAAAGAGTTGTTTCTCTTAACCACTCAAATGTTTTCGGTTCGTTCATTTCAATGATATGTTCAATCTCCAAGGAGACACTTTCCGGATTTGCTCCGGCCACCTGACACGCATCCAAAAACATTTTCCCGCCGCCGCAGCAATAGTCAATTTTGAATTCCTCAAAAACTCTGGTCGTGGCGGGCATTTCGAGTGCAATTTCGCGCACCGTTCTGGTTGATAAATTTAGCATAAAATTCCTCCGTAAATTTTTCCAACTTTTAAAGCATAAACTCTCCGATTCAATAACAATATGACTTTAATCATAAAAAATGCCCGAATTAAGTAATTCAGGC
This sequence comes from Acidobacteriota bacterium, assembly GCA_031413075.1. Classification (GTDB taxonomy): domain Bacteria; phylum Acidobacteriota; class Blastocatellia; order Pyrinomonadales; family Pyrinomonadaceae; genus JAIBCC01. Next base: position 2,622 of record JANOEF010000485.1, read on the forward strand.
ATTTTTATGATCAAAGTTCCTGTCACTCAGGCCGATGCGCTTGAATCACCCGTTGCAGGTTTTGGACGTTTGATAATCAAATCCAGCGCAAACCAGACAAAGGCAAAGGCGCCGAAGCCGAAAATGGTATCACCTACCACTCTCATCCACCGCAAAGTTTGCATCAAATCGGTTTGCATAAATTCAGCACTTCGAGCCGACCAATAACCGTTGGAAATTGATTCGGCAGTTTGTAATAAACCAATCGGTAAGAGGCTGATGGTCATCATCAAAAATAATCCGATATTGATTGACCAAAACGCGAATTTTATTAATTTTTCGTTCCAGATCCGCTCAGGTTGCATGGCCCGCAGACAGAATAGCAATAAACCGAGTCCGAGTGTTCCATAAACCCCGTAGAGGGCGCCGTGGGCGTGAACCGCCGTCGTATTTAATCCTTGCATATAATAAAGCGCAATCGGCGGATTTATCATAAAACCAAAGATTCCAGCCCCGACCAAGTTCCAAAAAGCAACCGCAATAAAGAAATTTATGACCCATTTATACTGACTGAGCCAGGGCCTCGCTTCTTTGCGGTGGATATTTTCCCAGGCTTCATAACCAACCAGGACTAACGGAACAATCTCTAACGCTGAAAAGACCGAGCCAAAAGCCAGAGCGACGGTCGGGGTTCCGGAAAAATAAAGGTGGTGGCAAGTCCCAAGAATTCCCCCGGTCAGATATGTAGCACCTGATAAAAGTGAAGCTCGAGCCGCCAGAGTGACATTGATGACACCAATTTTAGCGAACAAAAAGGCGATGACAACGGTGGCAAAAACCTCAAAAAAGCCCTCAACCCAAAGATGCACCACCCACCATCGCCAATATTCGACCACCGCGATATTTGTTTTCATCCCCCAAAACAATCCCGGGGTATAAAACAAAGCAATGCCTGAGGTCGAAAATAAATATAACAAAAGCAAATGACGACTGTTTTCTTCGGTTTTTAGTGCCGGTAAAGCCGTTCTGAAAATCAGAAACAGCCATAATAACAGACCAATCAACAAGGCGGCTTGCCAAACCCGTCCGAGATCGACATATTCATAGCCCTGATGGCCAAACCAAAACCAAAGGTCACCGTTCAATTGGTGCATCACGCTCATCCATTGTCCGGCCATTGAACCCAGGACGACGATCAATAATGCCCCGAAAAGAACATCAACTCCTAGTTTTTGAAACCTGGGTTCAGAACCGCTAATAAAAGGACCGACAAATAACCCGGCTGCCAGCCACGCCGTCGCAATCCAGAAAATTCCGAGCTGGGTATGCCAGGTTCTGGTGACTACATAGGGCAGGTAATCAGCTAACGGAATCCCGTAGAGCCCGTGTCCCTCGACTCCGTAGTGAGCAGTAATGATCCCCATTATTATTTGCAAAAGGAAAAGCAGAGTCACAATCAAAAAATATTTGACCGTTCCTTTTTGCGAAGGCGTCAGGGTGGCCCCGATCAGCGGGTCGGAATGAGGCGCATCATCGGTCGGGATTTCCTGGCGTAATCCCGCATAATACCAGATCATCCCGCCAATTCCGGCTAAAAGCGCAATCACGCTGACCCCGGTCCAAACTATATTTGAACTGGTCGGGACATTTCCGACTAATGGTTCCGATGGAAAATTACTGGTATAGGACGAAGTTTGATTTGGACGATTGGTGACAGACCCCCAGGCTGTCCAAAAGAAAAAGGAATTCAATTGCCGAAGCTTGGTTGGATCGGATTGGGCGTTGCGCTGGATCGAAAATTCTTTTTTCCCATTTGTAAAAATATCAGAATAATATTTCAGATTATCTTCAAAAGCTCGTGCCCTCAGCGGGTCAACCGTAATTTTACCGGTCGTCGAATCATAGGTATTTTTACGCAGTAAATCCTGCAAACGCTGTCGTAACATGGCTTGTTGCTCTGAATTTAAAGCTTTATACTCTTGGGAAAAATCTTTTTTGGCAAATTCTTCCAAAATAAATACCGCCTCCCGGTGCAAATATTCCGCCGTCCAATCGGGCGCCACATAACTGCCATGGCCCCAGATCGAACCAACCTGCATTCCGCCCATCGCCTGCCAGACATTTTGCCCATTTGAGACTTCTCCGGTATCTATCAAAACCTTACCTTCAGTTGTCACCACTTGCGTCGGGAGCGGCGGTGCTTCGCGAAAGATTTCTGTCCCAATCCATAACAGAACTACAAACGACATCACAAATATCGCTATAAATATTGTCCAAAGTTTTTTCATAATTTTCCTCGATTATTTATTTGTAAAACATTTTGATAAATACAAATATTGCTTCAACCCTATTTTCTAAAACTCACCCTATAAAAATAAATTATTTTTATTTCATGACTTAAAAGATAAAATTAAGTAACCTGATTCAAAGAGGTGACGAAATTTTAGCGCCTCAAAAGACAGGGCTATTCTTTTTTATTTTTTATCATCCGGTTCGATACACAATATTAGGATTGGTCAGTTCACATAAAAATGATTTGAATCATAAACCGAAATAGTTTTTTTCTTTCGGCAGTTTGTGGCAAGATATTGATTAGAATGACGATTGACTGGGATTTCTTTCTCAAATACAGACCGATAAAATTTGTGGTGAGGCTTTATCAAAAGGCGTTTCACGATGATATTTTCAGTCGGGCGGCACAGGTTGCTTTTTACTTTTCGTTTTCTATTTTTCCGCTTTTACTTTTTTTGGTCTCGTTGTTCGGGCTCATCCTGGACAGCACTGCCGAATATCAAAAAGAATTATTTGAGTATTTACGCGGTATTATGCCGAAAGCCGCCTTTGAGTTGTTGCGAAACACAATTGTCGAAACGGCTCAGTTTTCTTCGACCGGAAAGCTGACCTTCGGGCTGTTAGTCGCGGTCTGGTCTGCTTCGGCCGCGATTGATTCATTGAGAGTGGCGCTCAACTATGTTTATTCGCTTAAAGAAACCCGTTATTATTGGACTACCAAGGGGCTCTCACTGGCTCTAACCGTCGCTATCGGAACGCTTTTTTTTCTGGCTCTGGCAATTATTTTTTACGGCTCTCATTTAATAATCTACCTCTTTGAATATTTTTCAATTGCGATTCCATCTAACTATATTTTAACCTTGCTGAAACTACTGACTGCGTTTGTGGTGGTCAAAATCCTTTTTGCCGTCATTTATAATTTATTGCCGAACCACGAAAAATTTCGTTGGGATTGGACTACTTCAGGCGCCACGGTCGGTATCATTTTATGGTTAATCCTGTCGTTCACATTCAGACTGTATTTGCAATATTTTGATACATATGCCCGAACTTACGGCTCGCTCGGGGCGATGATTGTATTGATGTTGTGGCTCTATTTGACCGCGTTGGTGATTTTGATCGGCGGCGCCATCAATGCCATATTAATTGAAATCAGAGAGGAAAAGTCACAATCAAAAATTGAAACCGTGGATTTATAGTATTTCCTGAGATAATTTTTCATCTCTTTGAGTTTTACAAATTGTAAATCAAAAATCTAAAATCTAAACATAAACTATGTCATTAATGATTCATGAAATAACAGAGCAACCGGTCGTGCTGGAACGAACCATCGCCGCCGAGCGCGAAAAGGTCAGCAAATTACGGCAATTTTTGTCAAAAAAAGATATTGATCTAATAGTGTTGGTGGCTCGCGGGAGTTCGGACAATGCCTGTCAATTCGGCAGATATTTACTCGAAACGACCTGTTCCATTCCGGTCAGTCTTTCCGCACCCTCGGTTTACACCCTTTACAAGGGTAAGTTAAACCTGAAACGGGCGCTGGTGGTCGGGGTTTCCCAAAGCGGCGAAGGAACCGACATTAACACAGTTTTGGAACAAGCCAAAAATTCCGGCGCTTTTACTATCGGA
>JANOEF010000486.1:0-2234 GCA_031413075.1 Acidobacteriota bacterium
TCGGGTCGTTCGCGAGGTTCGTGAACTCGCGCGGGTCGGCATCATGATCGTAGAGCTCGACGCCGTTCCGGCCTTCGTCCCACTCGTCATTCGGGCTTGTCCCTGAAGCGTTGGGGCGGCGCGCTGCCGCCCATTCTGACGCCGTATCGGGCCGCCCGTTTCGGCTGGGTTGCCGAGCGGGCAATCAAATTCTTCAATCAGGCGGGCTATGTGGCAAAGATGGTGGTTGAATACAACGAAATTGATTCCGCCGGAAAATATGTCTGGAAATCACAGGAAACTGATAATATTACAGCAGGTATAACGAGACACTTGATTATCCCTAAAAATGTGGGCGGGCTGATTCAGGTGAAAATTATTGGCAGTGGAACATTTAATAATAATTTATATCATACTACGGTTGCCGCCGAATCATTTACCGGGACTCTTTGCTATAAAGCGTGGGGAACAATCTTCAGTCCACAAGGTGGGGGCTGTTAATTAGTAGAAATACAAAAGCAAAAAGGTAAAGCCAAAAATATAGTTTGCATTTAAACAACACGAATCAGCGCGAATAGAAAACAAAATGATTTTTATTCGCGTTTTTTCGCGTCCATTGGCGGGCAAATTCCTTATTTCTTCGCCGATTTACTCAAAGCCTTTTCTCTTTCTAAAATTGAATGAGTCGTTGCAATTACCGTATCAGGATTCAAACTAATCGAATCGATGTTTTTTTGCGTATTCAAGTATTTCAAATCTACTTTTGTTTTGGATTAAAATAATACTATCAGGATAATAAAAGAGGAGAAATCTAGTATTTATTAGACCAATCAGGTTGCTTTTGGTTGGGTGCAGCCGTGATTCAACGATTGCAATAAAGACGTTAAATCATCTCAGATTTGAAGCATTTGTTTTTATTTAATGTAATGAGTTCTCTTACGTTTCCGTATTCTGAATACGGCGTATTCAGGTAGGGTTATTGCAAAGTCATAAGTAAAAGAAAATTGCCCGCGAAAGGACGCGAAAGAACTCGAAAAAAGAGAATTCAGTTGCTGATTTGTTTTAATTTCGTGTCCTTTCGCGTTTATTCGCGGGCCACGGTTTTTATTTTCCGTCAAAAAAATATGGCTTTTACGACTTTGCAAGAACCCTACTTATTCAGGTCGGTTAGCAAAAATATTGCTTATATCCGAAAATGCTGTTATTTTCATAGACATTCAAAAAAAAACAAAGGAGTAGCAAAATGGATGCTTCGCTGATAAATAATGTGGAAAACCAACCCCCTTTTAAGGTTTCAATTTCCGCCCGATTGGTAGCGGCTTTTTGTTACCTGATTCCGGCTCTCGGCGGGGCTTTGAGTTCGCTTCTGCTGATGAGGCTATTTGGGGCATTAAGCCAGAACGAGACTGCGGGAATGATGGCTGTCGTGGGAGGACTGAAAGAGGCGACCATTCCGGCAATTGCTTCTCTTTATTTTGGAGCGGTCTGCGGAATTGCGATAATTGTCGTCTTAGCAGTTCGGATGTTCACTCAAACTAAAACCGCCTCGCCGCCAAGCTGGTTTTTCCTGATTGGCGGACTTCTTTGTTTTCTACCCGCCGCCTTTTTTTGGAGAGCCGCGTCGCTGGTCATTGAGGCTCTGAGTCCCGGCAGTTCAATTGCCGAATATGGCGGAATAGGAGCCGTCGGGGGAAGTCTGGTTGATTGGTTACGGTGGGCGTTGATTGCAGTCCCAATCCTGTTCGTGATCTTGACTGTCCTCTCCATCCTTCCATTTTCGTCCCGGAAAAAATCGAAGTGGAGTGCGTTGATAGCGGCAATCTTTATCGAAATATTACTGATTGCGGTGGCCGTTGCTTTTCCTTTTTTGATTGGCGAACCGGAAAGAAAAAACGAATTAGCCAATTTGCCGGTCAGTATTAAAGCTAAATCTGCGGAGGTTGATTCTAATATTAATAAAGAAACCGCCATTGTTTTAACTTTGACCGCAGACCATAAGTTATATGTCGGACGGGCAAATTCAATTACCAAAGAAGAATTACCTCAAAAGTTAGAAAGGTTATCCGAAGGAATGAGTCCCGACAAGAGAATTGTTTATCTCAAAGCTGATGTCAACGCCTCGTATGAAAATGTGGTGCAGGTTTTTGACCTAATTAGAAAAGCCGACCTCGACAAGGTTGGATTAGTGGTAGTCGGTGCGATAACCGAGGATAACCCGTATCAGACTGACCCGATGAGGTTTGAGGTTAAATTAC
>JANOEF010000487.1:0-4466 GCA_031413075.1 Acidobacteriota bacterium
CGTGCGAAAGCGAGTTGGCATCGGCTTGGATGGACGGCAACCCTTCGGCCAGATCGGTGACGATTTCAAAATTTTTCTCGGCAATCAGCGGGGCGCAATCGTTCAGAGCGTCTTCAACAATTTTTTTGACATCAGTTTCCCGAAAATCGTATTTTTTGCGACCCGATTTCGCTCCGGCAAATTCTAAAATCTGCTCGACCATCGCCGCCAGTTTTTTACCCTCGCCTTTAATTAGATGGCCGTAACGCGAAACCTGGGTCTCTTCGCGGGCGACCCCGTCCGCCAAATTTTCACCTGCCGAATAAATAACGGCAATCGGAGTTCTAAACTCATGCGAAACGGCTGACACAAAATCAATTTGACGTTGGGCGAGAATCTGGGCGCGAAAAGCAGAGAGAATAATGAGTCCGACACTCCCGCCCAACAACCCCAAAATCCCAAAGCTGATCAATAAATTTCGGCGGCGCGAATTTCCGACAAATTGTTTGAGCGAACCGTCTTGATGTTGAAGATTCAAAGCCCAGTGCCCGTTTGACGTCAAAGCGTTAGGATCGAATATCCGATTGTTACTACCGCCTAAAATTTGTATTTTGACCTGTCCTTTTTGATCCGGAAGAGGCGCCGATGAAACTCTGCTTTCAAATCGTTGATTAAGAATGACTTGCCGATTTCCTCCGGAATTGTTGAGGGTTGTCATCAAATCTTTGTTAACAAAATAAGCCAGATTATCCGGCATCAGTTCGAACATCGGAACGCTGGCATCTGCATTTTCCAACTTTTCCGTATCAAAAAGTGAAATATTTTGTTTTTTGCTGTGAACCGCTAATTTATAATCGCCCTCCGGAAAATATTTGGCGGTTAAATCATTCAGAACTTGATTTTTGATGACGCCTTCATCTAATTGTATTTCCAAAAAAGCCAACATATTCGGCATCGTCAGGACGGGCGCAATATTTGGATTGGCCGCCATAGAATTAAATGAGAACCGACGCGGCTGGTCATAAATCGGCATGGTTAAAGTCAGATTTTTTTCGTCAATCGGCTCAAAACGATTCTGTAATCTGATAAACTTATCACTCGCTTCGATTACCCCAAATTGTTTTGATTTTTGATCATACCGGGATATTTCCCCATTTGGCCGGATCAAGTTAAACTCTTTGATTAGTTTAGGATACGGCGATTTCTGCTCCCACACTTGCAAATGTTCGAGAAAACTGTCGTTCCAATCTTCGCCGCTGGCCTGAAAAGTAAAATAAGCATTTTGCAAAATGCGATTAAAGTCTTCGGCAAAATGCTGCGCGTCAAAATCAAGCCGCTTTTGCAGACGATCCTTTTCGGCTTCGCTGATCTGTCCCACCCATTTGTATTGAAAAAATGCCAAAACCAGCAGCAAGATAGTTAATCCCAACACTAAAATAAATTGTAACCGCGAATCTTTCACCAGCTAATTATCTATAAACCCCGCTCTTTTCACAATAACTTTTGTGTAGATTTTACATTTTTAACAAATTCTTTGCTTTATCTTAATTTATTCTCCTCAATAACCGTTTAGAATCGAACAATTATGAAAATACTAATTTTGATTTTAATGACTTTTTCAATCGCATCCACAATTTTCGGACAAAGTCCTGATTTATCCGAACTATCAGAAATGGAAGGCGGGCGCCGAGTATTGGAATATTTTAAGGCTTTTAATTCGGGCGACGAGCAAAAATTAAAAGAATTTTTCCTTAACAATTTATCAACCGAGGCGCTCGAGCGAAGAGGGGTCGAGCCTCGTTTGGAGTTTCACAAACAAGTTCGGGCAGATTTTCAGACGCTTGAAATTAAAGATTTGGTCTCCGTAAAAATCGAAGATGTGGTTGACATCTCGCTGTTGGTTCAAGGCCGCACCGGCGGCTGGCTCGCTTACACTTTCACGTTTGAAACCGCCTCCCCGCAAAAACTTTTGGGCTGGCAAATTGAGCCGACCGAAGCACCTCAGGGAAATAAAAAACCGAGTTACGAAAATCCTAAAACTAAAGCGGAATTTCTTTCAACGGTGGAAAAATACTTGAGCGACCTGGTCGCAGAAGACAAATTTTCGGGCGTAGTTTTAGTCGCTCAAGACGATAAACCTATTTTCTCCAAAGCTTATGGTGAAGCCGATAAAGAAAAAAAGCTGCCGAATAATTTGGACACCAAATTTAACCTCGGATCTATCAATAAAATGTTCACCCGAGTTGCAATTGGTCAATTAGTTCAACAGGGCAAAATTTCATTTGAAGATAAACTGGGCAAATTTCTCCCTGATTATCCAAACACAAAAGCGGCGGAAAAAGTAACCATTCGTCATCTAATCACCATGAAATCGGGCATTGGAGATTTTTTTGGGGAAAAGTTTTTTTCAACTTCAAAGGATAAATTTCGACAAAATTCTGATTATATCCCCTTTTTCGCCGACCAGCCTTTAGCGTTTGAACCCGGCACCAAAGAGCAATATTCAAACGGCGGTTACGTTTTGCTGGGAGCAATTATCGAAAAAGTTACGGGCCAAAGTTATTACGATTATGTCCGCGAAAATATTTTCAAGCCCGCTGAAATGACCAACACCGATTCTTTTGAAACCGATCAAACACCGCCTAATACGGCAAATGGTTATTTCAAACAGAATCAACCAGCTTGGACAAACAATATCAACACCCGGCCCGCTCGCGGGAGTTCGGCGGGTGGCGGTTATTCCAACGCCAACGATTTGCTCAAATTTTCAGTTGCTTTAAAAAGCGGAAAACTAACTATTCCGGATGATGAGGGGAAACCTCGAAAAGATAGCAATCTAGGAATGGCAGGTGGTTCAATTGGAATTAATGCTTTGTTTCTGATGAACAAACAATCCGGCTACACGATTATTGTTTTATCAAATTACGACCCGCCAAGTGCTGAGAGAACCGGCGGACAAATTCGTGATTGGTTACGGCAAATAAAGGAGTAAGCCGCAAAATTCTTCCTCCCCAATATTTACTATTTCAGAAAAATTTAGTCATTGAGACAATGCTTGATAATCAATTGAATTTGACTAAAGTTGGGTTAGCAAATTGCCAAAATTCAGCATCCTGTTGTTACCGGTAGATTTTTTGTATGGAGGTTTTTACAACTTTTACAAAAACTTTGCTTTGTCTTAACCAAATTTGTCTTGGATTTTGGCAAAATTAAATCGAGAGGTAAATTGCTATGATACGTTTTTTAACCAGAATATTATTGATTTCAACTTTTTTTATCGGTTTAGGCGCGATTGCAGATGGGGTTTTGAAAGTTCTTAAGCCCGTTAATAACCAATTTGTTTTTGAACCCCAATCGGAATATCACAAAGTCAAAATCGTCAAGCTTGAACGACAGTCAAGCGAGCAATATCAATTTAGAATGCTATTGCCAAATATTGACGAATTTCCAATCACCGAAATGACGATTGACGCCCCGCTGGCCAAAAAGAAGGTTGTCATTTTCAGGCAACATGGGAGTTTTGAATAGACTTGACCAGAAATTCAGACAAAATGGGGTTCAGCTCCGAATAATTCGACAAAATGTGCCGCGAATAATTGGCGGAGTAATAATCTTTTGTATTCTGAAGAGCCTCGGACATCAGAAATCGGACTGATTTCAGTTTGCAGGATTTCGTTTGCTTCTGAGATTGACTGATCCGAAACCTGACGCCCGCCTAGAAATTCGGAAGTTTTAGGTAAATAAAGCGGAATCGGGGCGACCCCGCCGGCAGAGACATGGGCCCATTTGATAATATTATCTTCAAACTTCAAACTGATGGACGTGTTGACCGAAGCAATGTCTAAATATTTACGTTTGCATACTTTTTCAAAATTGAAATGCGTGAAATCTTTTTTGAAGCGAATAGTTTTAATGATCTCCGCTTCCGTTTTGGCAAGAGTTTTGTAGCCGAGATAGAAATCTTTGAGCGGCAAAACTCGTCCATTATCAAATTGAATTTCCGCATCCAAAGCCAAAAACCAGGATGTCATATCGCCAATTGGTGAAGCATTGACTAAATTACCGGCAATCGTCGCCATATTTCGAATCGGAGTTGAGGAAACAAGTTTGAGATGTCGGTAAAGATTCGGGAAAATTTGATTAATAATATCAGATTCAAGCAAATCCGTGACCACCACCGAGGCCCCGATTTCAACCTGACGCCCGGTTTCAGAAATCTTCCGCAATTCATCATCAAACAAAATGTGGGCGGCATTGGCTTTAACCATTTCTTCGTGTTTCTGAACATAAAGATCGGTGCCGCCGGCGACAATTTTTGAATTGTTAATTGTAAATTGTAAATTGTTGATTGGATGATTGATGTCAACAAGTTTTTCCTTAATTTCCGAAAAGTAAGGAGGAACGATTTCATTTTTCAATGAAAAATCGAGAGGCTTGTCTTCATTAACAATTGACAATTCACCATTAACAATTTTCTCACACGCCCG
>JANOEF010000488.1:0-2933 GCA_031413075.1 Acidobacteriota bacterium
CGGTAATTTGACCCGATTGAGTTCCAAATTACCTAGTCTATCTCCCGTTGTACTTGAATTCTGCAAAGCAAACATCACCTGAAAGAGCGGCGAGTAACTCAAACTTCTTTCCGGATTGAGTTCTTCGACTAACTTTTCAAATGGCATTTCCTGATGAGAATAGGCTCCGAGGGCTCGTTCTCGGGTTCTTTGCAAAAGTTCTCTGAAACTCGGATTTCCCGATAAATCTCCCTTGATGGCTAAGGTGTTGACAAAAAAGCCGATCAAGTCTTCAGTCTCGGTTTTGGTTCTGCCGGCAATCGGAGTTCCGACGACGATCTGCTCCTGTCCGCTGTAGCGCCACATCAGAGCTTGCCAGGCTGAGAGTAAGGTCATAAAAAATGTGACACCCTCCTGACGGCTCAAGGCATTGAGCTGAGCGGTCAGTTCCGGCGAAACCAGCCGGGAGCACTGATGACCCTGATAGCGTTGAACCGGCGGACGTGGGAAATCAGTAGTCAATTCAAGCAGTGGAGGAGCATCTTTAAGCTCGGAAGTCCAAAAATCGAGTTGTTGGCGGTATTGATCAGTGGCGAGCCAATTTTGCTGCCAGAGAGCATAATCGGAATATTGAATCTGGAGGGGAGGCAAAAGAGGCGAAGAATGATCAAGATGGGCTTGATAAAGTTCGCTTAATTCTTTCAAAAAGACTCCGACCGACCAGCCGTCAGAAATGATGTGATGAAAGACGATCGCCAGTAAATGATCTGTTTCATTTAATTTGATGAGTTTCAGTCGGAGCAGGGGGCAACAGGTTAGATCAAACTTTTCCGCCGCAAATTCCGAGGCGATTCTGTCTGCTTCGGCTTCTGGAAGATGACCCGCAATCTCAGTCAGTTCGGCAACCCTCAAATCGGTCTTGGCTTCGGAATTGATAACCTGAAATGGCTGTCCATCAATCGCTTGAAACGAAGTGCGCAGAATTTCGTGCCGTTTGACAATGTCTTCCAACGCCAGTTTCAAAGCTTCGATCTCAAGTTTTCCGCTTAACCGCATCATCTCGCTCATATTGTAAGTCGAGGAATCGGTTTCCATCTGGTCCAAAAACCAGAGCCGTTGTTGGGCAAACGAAAGCGGAATATTGGCGGGTCTTTCGATTTTAACAAAATTACCGGCGACCACCATCTCGGGTTTTTGCTGATAAAACTCAACCTTTTTGGCAAGCTCTGCAACTGTCGGGGCCTCAAAAATAGAATTGAGCGGGATTTCGAGGTTAAAAGCTTTCCGCAACCGGTTAATTGCCTGAGTCGCAAGTAATGAATGCCTGCCCAGTTCAAAGAAATTGCGGTTAATACCGATTTGTCCAAACCCTAAGACCTCGGCAAAAATTTCGGCGATTTTTTCTTCAATATTGTTGCGTGGAGCGGCGTAGTCTCCTTCAACGAAAAAGTCCGATTTTTCCGGTCGGGGCAGGCTTCGGCGGTCAATTTTCCCATTCGGGGTCAACGGCAAAGCCTCAATCAGCACGAAGGCCGATGGGCGCATATAATCCGGCAGGGCTGTTTTGGTCAAAGCCCTCAAATTGCTGATCAAAGAATCAGAATGCTGGCGCGGAACCAGATAGGCGACTAATTGAACCTCTCCCGGTTCATCCTGACGTCCGATGACGCAACATTCTTTGACCTCAGGATGATTGGTCAACAAGGCTTCAATTTCGCCGAGCTCCACCCGGTTACCACGAATCTTGACTTGAAAATCCTGTCGGCCGAGACATTCTAATCGTCCGTCAGGCAAAAGTCGGGCATAATCTCCGGTTCGGCAAACCCGTTGCAGAGTTTCTGCTCCGGCATCATCCTTGAGCCGCAGTTCAATAAATTTTTGCGCCGTTAATTCCGGCAGATTCAAATATCCGCGTCCCAGTCCCTGGCCGCAAATATACATTTCACCGGCTTCACCGTCGGGGACAGGATTCTGGTTTTCGTCCAATAAATATATTTTGGTATTTGCGATCGGATGTCCGACGGAAACTATTTTGACCGGACCGGTGACATCTTTTTCGGTCAGCCGATTGAGCGCCACGATACCGCTCGTTTCCGTCTGACCAATCATATGGATATGCTGCGCCGGGTGTTTGAACTCCAGCATCCATCTCGCCGGAATATCTGATAACAGCGGTTCGCTGGCGGAAACGATCAATCGTAAATCGTTGGATAATAAATTGTTTCGCTCTGCGGTTTCGAGTTCAAGCAAGGCGTTCAGACAAAATCTTTGAAATGACGGCACCGCATCAAAAATCGTCACCGCTCGTTTTTTGATCAGTTCAAAGAGCGGCAGCGGATCCATTCGTTGTTCTTCATCGGCAATAACGACGCTTGCTCCGTGAGCCAGCGGGAACAACAGGTGGCGGCGGGTTGATGAAAAAGCAATTGAGGCCAGATGTAAATAACGATCGTCAGAGCTGAGACAAAATTCTTTTTGCAGGGCCTCGACATAATGGACTAGATTGGCGTGGGTGAGCATGGCACCTTTCGGTTTACCGGTCGAACCGGAGGTGTAGATGACATACGCCAGATTTTCGGGAGCGGCCATGGCGGGCGGATTTTCAGTCGGATATTGCTCAATAATTTTCCAATCCGCATCAAGCAAAATCTGATCGGCATCAGAGATTCCTAAGAGATCTGATTTTGTCATGATAAAAGGGGCGGAGGTATCTGCCAGCATAAATTCGATTCGGTCGGCCGGATACGCCGGATCAACCGGAACAAATGCTGCGCCAGATTTCAAAATCCCGAGAATCCCGATGGCCATTTCCGGTGAGCGGTCAACGCAAATTGGAATCAATATTTCAGGTTTTGCTCCTTTGGCACGGAGATACCAGGCTAATTGATTAGCCCGGCCATTGAGTTCGGCATAGGTTAATTGTTCGTTGTTCGTGATAATTGCTAACCGGTCGG
>JANOEF010000489.1:0-1704 GCA_031413075.1 Acidobacteriota bacterium
GGCAGGTACCATCACTGGCAATATTGTGGCCAAAAGAGATGGGCACGAAGTAAACACAGTCATCGCCTATACCTCGCAAGGGGCTGGCTATAATGCTGTTTTTGATTTTGATACTTCCTGCGGCACTAAAGGCATCGGCAATGGCGTCACCACGCCCGGAGGTCGCCTGATTTTCGTAGATTGTGCTGTTACTAATCGAAAGGGTTGCACCAAAATTTAGGATGCCACCGCCGGTGCGGCCTCCGGAGCCTGTGTTGTAGCTAATGGTGCTGTTCTCAATCGTCAGAGTGCTCGAATTGTTGTTGCAAATGCCGCCCCCTTCAGCGCCATAGTTCTCGGTGATTGTGCTGTTCTTGATCAGCGTCGTAGATACGTTGAGATAAAGCCCGCCACCACCACACCGGGACCCTTGTCCGTAGCCACCTTTGATAATCACGCTGTCCAGAACTATATTTGCATAAAGAGCGTGGAAAACTCGAAACGCCGGAGTCCCGGGAGAATTACTGCGCTGGATCGTCGAACCATTTCCATTTATGGTCAGGGATTCGTGTTGTGTCACTGTGCCCTGCACAATCGGCAGCCCTGTGTGGCCGTGATATGAATCTGGTCCGGCGACGTAGGTCAAGGTATAAGTTCCGCCCGGTGCAAGATTTATCGTATCCGGTCGGTTTCATTAAGAGTGACGTGAAGTTTTCTGCGAAAGATATTTTTGATAATCGGTTCAATTTCGTTTTCGATTAATCTTGTCAGGTAAAGTTCAGACTCCGTTTCTGTCTTAGCTATTAGAAATGCCTCTAACAAAATGTCGGAATTAATTGGAGGTTTTTCCTGATTCATATAAGACTTCTTGTAAATCTTCAGATTGATTGCTAAATTCGCAATCTGACTATTTAAGAAATCTTAGTCTAAGCATAATTGCCTCTTATGTTTAGCCTCTTACTGAAAAATTTCAGAATTTGCATATCATTTGCTAACTTTTCTCAAATCGTCGAGAGTCTCATAGCATTTGCTAAATTTGCATATTTTTTGCTCAGTAAATTCTCAAATCTTAATCTTTAGACCTTCGATTTTTATTATACCTGATTTTAAAGTCCGTCCCTAACAAGTTTCCAAATTGAGCATTTTTTCAATTTATTCCAGATTGTTTCACAAGTAATTTACTCAATTTTCGGGAAAATTGTTGCTTTTTAAATGTGGCACGGCTTTTATCATGGTATTTGAGGTAATTATAGTTAAGTCAAATGCTTTTCTTTGTGGTAAAATTGAAAAATACGAAATTTCACTAAGTTTGCTAGGTTTTAGGCGAAAATTAAAGCAAATTTGGGTGAAACTTTATCAAATTGGAAAATGCTTTCGCTATGGATGAATTTTTAGAGCAAAACTTAATTGTCCCGACCCAAATTGTGACAACGGTTGAGAAATTCAATCTCAAAATTGTCACGCCGTTCTTTGAACGTTCGGTTTCAGAGGAAACTCGCCGTGCTTATCGCCGAGTGGCAAAGGAATTCTTTACCTACTTTCATTTCAAAAATCCGGCTGACATCAATCACGGCGATATTCAACGCTGGCGTGACCATTTAATTTCCTTAAAGAAAAGTGACGCTACGGTTCGCTTAAAACTTTCGGTCATTCGCTCGATGTTTGAGTATTTGAAAATAGCCGGAATTGTCCAAAACAATCCAGCTTTAACCAAACTCGTGCGTC
>JANOEF010000490.1:0-7144 GCA_031413075.1 Acidobacteriota bacterium
CCAAGGCTACAGCTTCAAACCCAATTTGTCCGCCTGTTTCAATCAATTTATAAAGCCCGTCGCTCGTCCCAACCCAAATTTGATTGCTTTTGTCTTCATACAAAGTCAGAATTTTTTCCGCTTTTGGATTGTCTGGCAAAAGATTAGTGAACAAAGGGTTTTCCGTCGAAGCGCGACGCCCGTGCGGATTGAGTCGCGCCAAGCCTGTTTCAGTAGCAATGTAGATTGTCCCATTTCTTGTTTCGAGAAAATCATTGACCTTGCGGCCCGGCAATCCGTCGGCAACGGTAAAATTCGTCATCCCGATGTCATTAAACCGCGAGATGCCCTCGCCGGTGCAAAACCATAAAAAACCACGCGAATCTTGCTTGATTTTGTCAACATAATCGCGCAAAAGACCATCCGCAACCGTGTAAGTTTTTATCGGTAAGCGTTCTGCATAAACGTAATTTGGAGGATAAGAAATCAGGACACAGAAAAAAGTTAGCCAAAAAGCCTGGCTTGCAAAAGTCTCGATTTTTTTTCTTTTGCCGGCCGAAAATCAGATTACGATTACCTTTGATTGAAAATTTATAGGCGAATTATGGCACTTGCGAAATTTATTCACAAGCATTTTTTTGTTCGACCTTGTTCATTTTGGTGGTAAAGCAAAAAGATTGTCTGTCAGGGTTTCCAAAAACGGGGTACAGAAGAACCGGGGGAGATTTTTGACATTTCGTCTTAAACCATCATAATTTAAGATAATCAGGAAATAGTCATTTAACAATTGCGCGTAGTTCTTGGAGAAATTAGTCTGCTGATTTGAAATAAACGTGAGTCAAATTAAACCAATGAGGTGCCTGCAAATAAACGCGAATGAACGCGAATAAACTCAATTTTTGGCAAAAACATGAATGAGTTTGAACAAACTTGACCAACCGGTTCATCCGCAGCAAATTGCTCGTAAAAATGCGTTGTACGGTCCGATAGCTACCATCTTTTTCAGTCCACCGAGAAATCCCTAACATCGTAACTCGCCCGGTCATAGTTAACATAGTTTAGGCAATAATTGATAATTGACGCTGTGAAACTTAATCTGTAAGTGGTGAACAGCACACATAAAGTGTTAATATTTTTATTGAAATGAAGGCTGGTTTTATGGTTTAATTTGTCAAAAAATAAATCTACTAACGGACTCGGTTCATTTCAAATTTTCAAATATCTTTTTGGCATTAGAATTTTTAACAAAGAATTGAATAAGATTTTAATCTGTTGACAGTGAGATATGACTCCGAACAAAATTCGGCTGATTAGGTGGAGATTTTATTTAATCCCGTCAGTCATCAGAAACTTTGTTCCTGCCAGGATTAGGAATAATGACCGAATCAATCAAAAGTAAGATTAGTTTCCCGAAAGAGCAGTCAGAATCAAATGATTCCATGGTCACCGAGGTAAATGGATTTAGTTTAGAAACCATTTCGTTCACCAAAAAGCTGAAATTAACTCTCAAACTTGCTTTGTGTGAAGCAAGTTTTATTTGTCAAGGATGCGGAACGACCGATCACCATATTGAACTGGAAAAAGTACTTGCATTAATTGACCTTGCTATCGAGAATGATTTAGAACCTTCATCTAACGGAAAACAAAGTAACAATAATTCGGTGATCGAAAAAAAAGACATAAAAATCTAATTGAGTTTATAATCAATCCTACTCTTTTAAAAAAAAATCCCTCACTCATAACCCCAATTCCAATTAACAAAACTTACGCCAAAAAGAATGCAATATCCTTTGCACAATTAAACTTTCATGGTGGTAACAAAAAAATTGCGGTAGTAATTATTTCTAACTACTACCGCTTCTTTGGGGGACAGGGGGTATTTTTTCGTCTCTGTTTCACATTAGGGGGGATGAAACTTCAAATTTATTATATTTTTCTTGATTTCAAACTATCAAAACTAACTTCAATTTGGTGAACGTGAATTAACAATAATTTTTGCCTAGATTTACATTTTATTTTCAAGTTCTAATAATTTTTTGCTAACACAATCCGTTTTATATTCGTCTTTACATTCGGCAAGCCAATAAACTTTGAAAAAATTGCGATGGAACGCGAATCGTTTTAAATTCGTTTCATACTTTTTATTCATAATATTCGGGATCCATCGCTTTATTTTAAAATGTCTGAACCAGAAATGACCGGCAATTTATTTTTTCTCGCTAACCGCGAAAATAACTCGACTCCTAAACAGTCTGCTGAGGCACGGTTAGTGGATAGAGTTTGTGACGGTGAACAGCAGGCTTTTGATGAGCTTTACCTTCGCTATTCACGGATGATTCATGGAATTATTTTAACCAGAGTTCCTTTCGACGAAGTTGATGATATTGTGCAGGAAGTTTTTCTGGCCGCCTACAAAAATCTCCATACATTGCGGGATAAAAATGCGGTTGGAGGATGGTTGGCGATGATCGCCCGAAATCGAGCCAATGAATTTTACCGGTCTTTCAAACCGACCGAAGAGCTTTCTGAAGATTTAAGTCATAACCAACAAGCCAAAAACCAGGCGCGGGAAATTTTGGATGCCATTCGCAGTTTGACAGAAACTTACCGCGAGACCCTGATTTTGCGCTTGGTAGAGGGTATGACAGGAGAGGAAATAGCTGAAAGAACAGGACTTACTCATCAATCTGTGAGGGTTAATTTACATCGCGGGATGAAACTTTTACGCCATAGACTTGGCATAACGGAGTAATGATGGTAAACGATTATTTGTGGAACAAAAAAGGTGAAGACCCGGAAATCGAGCTCTTTGAAAAACAGCTCCGGATCTTTCAATATCAGGAACTGACACCACCCCGATTACCTGCCAAAGTATCGGTCGTGAAGCCTTATTTTTCATTTTTTTCATTGAGATTGGCCGTTGGGTTGTCAGTAATTTTTGGTTTGCTTTTGTATGGTGCAACGATTCTGATTACTTACGATTCGAAGGAAACAGCAATTATAAACAGATCCGATTTGACCCCTCATCCCCCCACCTTTAATCCGGTTCGGGTGGTTCAAAGTAAAAATGACAATGATCGGATTATTTTGCCGATCAAACCCGAGCCGCAGTCCAAACCACAATTTATCAATGCTTCCCAAAGAGTTAAAAGAGAGCTTCCGCAAAAAGTGCGAAGAACAAAGAACAAAATCCGGCTCACTGCCGAAGAAAAATACGCATACAACCAACTTATGCTGGCACTTTCGATAACCGGTTCAAAATTGAATGAGGTTAAATCTAAAGTCAACGGTGGCGGAGAAATCCCCAACGAAATTAAATCAATAAGATAGGAGCAATTATGAATTTTGTTAACAAACAAACAGGCAAAACATTGCTGCTGATCCTTTTTGGATTAGCGGCAATAAGTGTCCCGGCGCAGGATGCCAAACTCAATTTAGACAAATTGAAAGGACTGGAAAACAAAGCCCGTGATGTCATCGAGGTCAATATTGATGGAAAAGTATTAGAACTTGCGAAACGGGTTTTAGTCAAAATCAATGACAAAAATGCAAAAACCATCGGTGAAGCCATCAAGGGTCTGAAAGGCATTTACGTTCGGGTATTCAATTTTGAAAAGGACGATGAATACAACCTGACTGATATTGACGACATTCGTAATCAACTTAAATCGCCCGATTGGGAACGGATTGCCAACGTCCGCAGTAAGCGCAAAAATCAAAAAATTGACGTTTTCACAAAATTTAGCGGTGATACCATGAGCGGAGTGGCGGTCGTGATGTCAGAAACAAAAACCCTCGCCGTCATCAATGTCATCGGTCCGATTGATATTGACACTTTGGTTGAAATCAGCGGCAAACTTAATATCCCCAAAATTGATATTGAAAAAAACAGTGATAAAAAGGAAAAACCCGATAATTAAAAGGAGAAAAATCAATGAAAAAAATTATGACCCCAATTTTATTTTTTACTTTGGTTTTTGCTTTTTTGGTTCCGACCGGAAGTGCGAAGGACAGGGAATATGAAGCTATTGTTAATCATCTGCAAAAAAACTTTCAGGCTCAAAAAGTAAAAATTCCCTTTACGTGGCTGGCTAGATTTGCGGTGAAAATTGTCAAACCGGCCGGAGTCCGAAGTTTCAATTTTACTCTTTTTGAAAATATAAATTTTTCATCCCCGACCTTTGACGCTGAGATGCAATCAGCCATGCGAAGCTCATTGAGTCCGGCCTGGAGTCCAATTCTTCGGATCCGTTCACAGAATGAAGATCAAATTTATGCATATATGCGCGAGGACGGCAAAAATATCAAAATGATGCTTGTCACCGTCAATCAAAAGGAAGTCGCCGTTATTCGTGCCACTTTTAATCCTGAAAAATTGGCTGATTTTTTGAATAATCCGAGAATCTTTGGTTTATCACTTGGGGATAACAAAAAATTGAATCTAAACAATCCGTAATTTTTAAGTACAAATCGGTTTTTGGGTTCACCAAAAAAGAATTGGGTATCAAGTCTCAGATTTTACCCAATTCTTTTTACGTTTAAGTTGACAATTGAAACATATCACTCCAAACTTGCCTTAATTTCTGTTCTCAGGAGAATAACATAATGAAAATTCGAACCTTTCACCTGATCATTTTAGTTTCAATTTTATTTACACTTCCGCTTCAAACATTGGCGAAATACTGTGCCTGCTGTGCAGAACGTGGTGAATATTCGATTAAAGTCAGGCAGCCTGACAATTTTGAAATGTCCGAGTTAAAGCGGTTACAAATTGCTGAAACCAATTTGTTCACTACTCCCGGCTATCCCGACAACATCAAAGGTCTCAACCCTTTGAGTGAAAGTTATACTTCGACATTTCGGTGGCTTAATTCAGGTTTCAAATTTGACTTTGAGAATGAAAAAAATGCTCCAGGCAGCCTAAATTTAACTAAATCACCGAATATGATTGATTTCAGGACCGATACTTATAACGAAGGTGAACCGATTTTGTATAAAGAACTTCGCTTTAAATACAAAGTTTTGAGTGGAACCGGCATTTTTCAACGCGGAATTGTCCCGGCAACCGAATATTTACTCGTGTTTCAAGGTAAAGGTAATCATTGTCTGGCAGCGGAACAATTTACCCATTGGCGGCTTGAAATTACGGGCAAAAAGGCAAGTTTTGCCTTTTTCGGGACCTTAAAAACTTCGGACTGAATTTTTTAGACTTGACACTTTTCCTTCAAAATCGCATCATTTAGTTTCTGATTTGTGGTGAGTTAAGGCGACTTGCGACCACGTTAAATAAACCGCTAAAAAGCTGATTCAAGCAATCTTTTTCGTTTTGAGTCTCGGCTTTTTAGTCCGAGGCTTTTTATTTTATGAAGAATTTTCGCGAGCTTTTAGAATCCGACCATATTTATGTTTTTGACGGGGCGATGGGGACTCGATTGTATGAAAAAGGGATTTATATCAATCGTTCTTACGACGAGCTAAATCTAATCAACAAAGACCTGGTGCGCGAGGTGCACGAAGAATATGTGAGGGCCGGGGCGGATATTTTACAAACTAATACTTTTAGTGCCAATTACAATAAACTACAAAAATTCGGGCTCGACAGCCAAATCAAAGAAATAAATATTTCAGCGGCTAAAATTGCCCGCGAGGCGGCCGGTGAAAACGTCTTTGTAGCCGGGACTATCGGGCCGCTCGGGTTACGAATAGAGCCGTATGGACCGACTTCTTTCGAAGAAGCCAGAGGGATGTTCAAGCAACAAGCCGAGGCCTTGCTCGAAGGCGGAATTGATCTTTTTGTACTGGAAACTTTCTCGGATTTGTCGGAGATTCGCCAGGCCATCCAGGCGGTCAAGGAAGTCTGTGATTTGCCGATTGTCGCTCAAATTGCTATACAGATTGACGGGAACACAATTTTTGGAGCAACCCCCGAAATTTTTACCCACCGACTGGACGAATGGGGGGCAGATGTCATCGGCTTAAATTGTTCGGTGGGTCCCGCCTTATTTTTGAACGCTCTCGAAAAAATGCGCGAATTCACCAATAAAAAGATTTCTGCGCAACCAAATGCCGGATTACCCCGAGACGTTCAGGGTCGTCAAATGTATATGTGCTCTCCGGAGTATATGGCGGAATTTTCGCGTCGTTTTATCCAGGTCGGAGCTAGCTTTATCGGCGGTTGCTGCGGTACGACTCCAGCCCATATTAAACTTTTAGCCGATGCGATTCGCTCGGTCTCCCCTCGCCAAACTGCTCAAACATTTGTCAAACAACCCGCCACGGTCGAGGAATTGAAGCCCGCCGATGTTGAAGTGGTGAATCCAGAAGTCAGGTCAAACTGGTCGCGAAAAGTAGCCCGGGGTGAATTTGTGACCTCGGTCGAGGTGCTTCCCCCCAAAGGCTGCGATGCTGAAAAAACACTGGAATCAATCAAATTGTTAAAAGCCGCCGGAGTTGACGCGGTTAATATCCCGGATGGCCCCCGCGCCCAAACCCGCATGTCCGCCCAGGCGATGGCCGTCCTGGTTGAACAAAATATCGGGATCGAGGCTGTTCTTCACTATTGCTGCCGGGATCGTAATCTTTTGGGGATGATGTCCGATTTGCTTGGGGCGGCCGCCTTAGGTTTACATAATTTATTGCTGATTACCGGCGACCCGCCAAAAATGGGGCCATATCCGGATGCAACCGCAGTTTTTGATATTGATGCGATCGGTCTCACTAATATGGTTAATAAACTCAATCACGGGTTAGACCTCGGAAATAATCCAATCGGGAAACCAACCGCCTTTTCGATTGGTGTCGGGGTCAATCCCGGTGCTATCAATCTGGACGAGGAATTAAAAAGATTTGAGTGGAAGGTCGAAGCCGGAGCCGAATATGCAATTACACAACCGGTATTTGACATTGCTCAACTCCGGACGTTCTTAGATCGGATTTCACATCTCAAAATTCCAATTATTGCCGGGATCTGGCCGCTCGTGAGTTTTCGTAATGCCGAGTTCCTTCACAACGAAGTCCCGGGAGTCAACGTGACTCCCGAAATCTTAGAAAGGATGCGCATAGCTTCTGACAAATCTAAAGAAGAGGCCCGCGAAGAAGGTATCCTGATTGCCCGGGAGTCACTGTTGGAAGTCCGTCATGTGATCGCCGGAGTACAAGTGTCGGC
>JANOEF010000491.1:0-4215 GCA_031413075.1 Acidobacteriota bacterium
AAATAATATCTTCGGCATAATAGCTGCCGCTTGCGTTAAACCATCCAAATTTGACGGCAAAAACATAAACCAAAAAAGGACCGGTCACAAAACTAGGCAAAGAAATTCCTAAAAGAGCAAAAAACGATGAAAAATTATCAATCAGCGTTCCTTTATTTGTCCCGGCCAACACTCCGAGCGGAATTGCAATCAAAATCGCAATAAACATCGAAGCCAGGGCAAGTTTGATGGTATTCGGATACCGCTCGGTAATCATATCCAAAACTGGCCGGTCAGTACGAAACGATTTACCCAAGTCTCCGGTCAAAACCCCTTTCCAATATTTCAGATAACGATTGTCAGAGCCGTGCCATTGAAAGCCTTTTTCCGAATCTAAAGTAAAGAAAAAGGCGGGTTTATCCAGCCCGTGTTTTCGATTGAAATTGGCAATTTGTTCAGAATTAGCATTTTCAGTTAAAATTGCCGTAGCGGGATCTCCGGGCACAATTTCGATTAAAAGCGTGACCAGAGAGACCACCGTCCACACTACTAACAAGAACAGTCCAAATTGTTTTGCAAAATTGAGCAGTTTATATTTCATTAAAATTTAGAATACTTTTAAACTTTTTTTCCCAGATGAATGGCAGCAATCCCGCCGGTCAGATTTTTGTATTCAACTTCGGTAAAACCTATTTCGCTCATCATTTTAGCTAAATTTTTCTGGTTTGGGAAACGCGAAACCGAATCGGGCAAATATTCATAAGCTCCGCGTGAACCGCTGACTGCCCCGCCGATCCGTGGGAGGACGCTGGTAAAATAGAAATTAAAGATTTGTTTGAAACCGGGAACGATTGGCGTCGAAAATTCGAGAATCACAAGTTTTCCCTCTTTTTTGACGATTCGATGGAGTTCGTTAAGTCCATCTTCCCAATTAGAAAAATTTCGCAGTCCAAAAGCAATGGTCACAGCATCAAATGTTTCATCCGGAAAGGCCAGATTCATTCCGTCTCCCTCCAGATATGGAATTGAAAGATTATTTTTAGTATTTTTCTGAGCTGCAACCATCAGCATCGGGCGACAAAAATCGGTACCGATGACCTTGGCGACTGCGTGTTGTTGCAATTCAACCGACAAATCACCGGTTCCGCAGGCAACATCGAGAATTAAAGCGTTTTTATCATTTAATTCTTTTTCAAGTTTTTGCCGGACTATTCTGCGCCACCGCTTATCAATATTTGCTGACAAAAAATGGTTCAGAAAATCGTATTTCGTAGCAATTCCGGCAAACATCTCGCGCACCGCTTTCGCGTGAGCCTGTTCGTTGGCGGTTCTTTCATTTGGCATAAAATATTAAAGTGAAAAAGTGAAAAAGTAGAAAAGTGAAAAAATTAGATCATAGGATCTCGAAAATATGGGCAATTTGAAAGAGATCAGGCTTATTGAGAGACAACAATCCTTTTTCACTTTTTTCACTTTTTACCTTATTCAATTTGTAAGCATTACATTTACAAAAGGTTGTTTGGACAATTTATCGGCGACTCGTTGGACATCTGTTTGCGTGACAGCATTTAATTTTTGCATTTCATCTTTGCCCGAAACGAGTTTGAAAGTCTCAACATCCAACATTTTATCAACCAAAGGTTTTTGGTCAATTTCGCCTAAAATTTTGGTTCGCGTCTGGTCAAACTCAGTCGTTGTGATCGGCTCTCTCATCCACACCATCGGGTGTATTTTAAAGTTTGGAACAGAAACCGGCAGGGCGACCACATTTGTTCCATTATTTGTGGTTGTGTTCGTGGCCGGAACTGCCATCGGTCGCATTGAAAACTTGAAATAAACTAAACCTGGCAACAAAGTTCTCTCGTGAACCACCCACACTCCAGCTTGTAAATCTTTATCAACTTTAGTCCGAAATCTGTTTTGTAAAATATCCGCCAAAAATCTCATGGCCCAATAATCTTTATCATTTCGGGCAAAGCCGCGCGAAGCAAAACGAATTTCGCTGGTTCCCTTAAAAACTGTCTCTTCCGATTTGAACTCAATCATTTGCGGTTTCGAATCAGGTTCATGTGGCATGGCAAAAGTAGCTGGAACTTTCTTTTCGGATTTTGCCCAACCGCCAAAAAGCTGGCGCACCGCCCGAAAAGCAAAATCGGGTTTGAGATTACCAATGATCGCCAGGGTGGCATTATCCGCCGTCAAAAATCGTTCTTTGGCGAACAGTAAATCAGCAAAATCGATTGTGGCTAGGCTTTGAGCGGTTCCTTCGCTCGGTCTGCCATATGGAAATTCCCCTAACAGCCGTTTGGCTGCTGCTCGGTCAGCCAAATAAGTCGGATTTTTTTCGAGTTCCTGAACTTTTTTGAACCGGGCGGCTTGCACCAACTTGAAATTTTCGGGTGTAATTTGCGGATTGATCACGGCGTTTGAAACCGTTTGGAGCATTGCTAAAACCTCATCCGGTTTTCCTGTTGCGGTAATTTGGATGTAGTCGTAGGTCGTTGAAATATCGAGACTTCCTTCTAAATCTTCGGTAAAAAAGGCTCTCGCCTGGTCGGTTGGAAAAAGAATTTCACCCAGCAAAGCCATCGTTCCCATTTTGTCTTTTTGGTCAAACGCCGCGCCATTATGAATCCGCAATTTAAGCGCAATCTTGTCGGCAGTCGGCTCGTTCCAAACTAAAAGTTTTAAGCCGTTGAGCAGTTTTTGCTCACGCGGGGCAGTTTGCGCGAAAGCAAAATTGCTCAACAAAAATAGAAAAATGGATAAAAATGCGATACTTTTGAAATAAATTCGGTAATTCATCGTTTTATATTGTAAAGTTTAACATCGAAACTGAAAAGTTTTGCTGTATGATAGATGATAAAAGTTAGAAGTTTAGATGTCCGTAGGCATCTCGTCAAATGATTATGTCATCTATAATTTTGTTGAGCCGAATGTAATTTTACAAAATTTGACTCAGCAAACTTAACAATCAAAAAAAACGTAACTATAATTAAGTTGCGATTTTGAAAAAACAAAGTTTGAGAGGCTGTTAGAAAGATGGGAAAAGTTGTCAAATATTGTGCAAGTTGTGAAGAAAGTTTTGCCGAAAAATTTTCTTTCTGTCCAAATTGTGCGGCGGGGCTCTCGGCATATGAGTTGAATCCGGTGATGCCGATGCCAAAGACACCGGAGCCGGCCAAAATTTTTGAACCTGCCCCTGAGCCGGTTAAGATTTTTGAACCTGCGCCGGAAATAGTAGCTGAAAAAGTTGAAATGCCGACAGTAGCGTTTGAAACAGTTTCATTCGAAAAAGAATTTGAACCGGTAACACCCAGTTTTTTAAGTGAACCAACCGATGATATTTTAGAAATTAAAGAAGAAGTAACAGAAGAGTTTTCTTCTCCTCCGGCGCCGCTCCTGCCGACCGTTCCGGCGGTTCCCGCATATTCTTTTGAATCGTCTCAACCAACTTTTAAGACACAACAATTTTTAGATGAATCCCCTTCTGCTCCGACCGCAAACTATCGTAGTCAGGAGCCGCAGCCGGCACCAAAAAAAGTTGATATTTTTGTGCCAAAAAACACCCCTAAAAAGGTTGACTATAATGGTTATTATAACGTAACTTTCGTTCAACCGAAAGGAGATGGAACCCGCAATTTGTTATTGCTCGGAGCGGCGATGCTCGTCTTTTCGTTTAGTTTCGGGTTCTTAATTTATTCAATTTTTACCAATGACGCATATGTCACTGCACTCGACGATAGTTTTAACGATGTCGTTTCGATAGCAGAACCTGTAGCAACTGAACCAGATCCGCCGGAACCGAAAAACAAAGACAAAGATGACGGCGGCGGCGGCGGCGGCGGAAAAAATCAGGAAGTTGAAACCTCCAAAGGAAGACTGGCTCCGCAGGTTGAAAAACCGATGATGTCGCCTTCGGTGACGATGGATCAGGTCACCAAACCTTCAATTCCAATTCAAATGGCCACTGAAGGGAAAAAAGAGGTACCGCCTTCTGAAGAAAAATACGGTAATCCTAATGCAAGAAATATCAATCTTTCATCGGATGGAACCGGTAGAGGCGGCGGACAAGGAGAAGGAGATGGCACCGGGCAAGGCAATGGCCGTGGAACCGGTCAAGGAAACGGAATCGGCCGCGGCAGCGGAAATGGTAACGGGAGTGGTGACGGAGACGGTTCAGGCCGCGGCAGTGGCGATGATGATGAAAGAAACGCTCCGCCCCCGATCAAAGTC
>JANOEF010000492.1:0-1767 GCA_031413075.1 Acidobacteriota bacterium
GTCCAAAGATTTGGCGGGGGGTCATAGTGCCAAACCGTTCCGTTATAGCCAACGCCCCAAACTTGATAATCAGTCAACACTCGTCCGTATTTTGCTGCAACTCGGCTGAACCCCGTAGAATTTAGAGAAATAAACGAGCCGCTAATTAATTCTCCCGCAACATATGCCATATCAGTGTATGAAACCACTCCAATCTGGGGAGGCATCATTTTCTCACTAACATCATTTTTGGCGTTAATATATTTAACAGAATTGTTACTAGCGACCGGGTAAAAGGTTTCCGAAATCCACAAACGGTTGTATCGGAATAAATCATGAGGAACGGCAACGTCATTGACGAAACTGTTGGGGCGACTAATTTGTTGCCAAGTGCCACCCAAACCCGCATAATAGAGGGTATTACTCACATCACGATAGAATAAGCGACCGTCATTGGTAGCTACGAAAATATGGTAACCATATTCGCTGACGGCAATTCTTGCGGCAAAAAAGGGGGCGGGAAATAGGACGAAGTTGCTCTGATCATTGGCTGCATGCCAGATGGTGCCATCGGTTTTGGTTATCCAGATATTTCTGTCACCCAAATCAACGTCGTTCACATTACTAATGCCCTGATTCATCATCCTTATCCAGGGACTACTTTGGGCAAAAGTCATTAAACTCAAAACTGCTCCAAAAATAATTGTGCCAATAGTTAGTCTGATTGTTCGTTTCATAATTACTCCTCAATCTTTTCAATTGCCAAAGCCTTAAAAAATGATTAAGAAGTTGTTTAAAAACTCAAAATTAGCTTCTAAGATATTTGGTTTGAAATATATTTGATTTAATTGAGCCTAAAAGTCTTCAAAATAGAATCAAAATTTCTCAAAATTTCTCAAAATGCGGCAAAGTGGTAAGATTGAGTCCACTCCGAAAACCCTTATTTGATAGAAAAATCGTTCAATTACTGAATTTGTAGTTTTGTAAGTCATTGAAAACAAAGAGCGTCAAAAATGGTAAAATTCAATTTTAAGACCCAAAATTGCTAAAAATGACTTTTCGGAGTGGACTCAAGATTAAGGTCTTGCAATCAAGATTTCAAAGTTATGATTTTTGTCGAAATCTTGATTTGAAAAATCAACCGAGTGAAATAAAAAAACTGATGTCCCGAGTTTTGCTTGACTTGGCTTCAAAAATCTTCAAAATGGAAATCAAAAGTTTTTAAAATCTATGATTGAGCTTACGGAATCAAAGATTTACGAGTTTGCAGAATTCCGGCTTGACGCGAAAAGTCATCGGCTTTTTCTCCGTGAGTCAGGTCAAATTGTGCCTTTAACTCCAAAGGCTGTTGAATTGCTGTTGTTTTTTGTTAAAAATGCAGGGCGAATCTTGTCGAAAGATGAATTGCTAGATACGGTTTGGGGCAATTCATTTGTTGAGGAATCGAATCTTTCACAGACGATTTTCGTTTTACGAAAGACGCTTGGCGAAAGCCCAAAAAAACCGCGTTTTATTCTGACTGCGCCAAATCGTGGTTATGAATTTATTGCTTCGGTCAGAGAAATAAATGCCAATGATGCAATTTTAGAAGAAAATATTTTGTTGGATGTTGCAGAGTCCAAAGTCTCAAATCCCAAATCCCAAATCCCAAATCCCAAATCCATCTGGCTTGCTATCCCAATAGTTTTATTGATTACTTTTGGTGCATATTGGTTTTATCCAAAATCAAAGCCGGCTACGGTGTGCGAAATCAAGACGATTGCCGTCTTACCCTTTGAAGATTTGAGC
>JANOEF010000493.1:0-7985 GCA_031413075.1 Acidobacteriota bacterium
GCTGCCGCTCGGTGAACTAAGAAATGAAACGAATCCGGCGGCTCGTTTTTATGTTTTTGACAGCAGTTTGAGCGAGCAAGGCGTGCTCGGGTTCGAATATGGCTATTCGGTTCTGCAACCAAACAGTTTAGTAATGTGGGAAGCCCAGTTCGGTGATTTTTCCAACGGTGCACAGGTCATCATTGACCAATATATTGCGGCATCCGAGGATAAATGGGGGCAAAAATGCCGGTTGGTGATGTTGTTGCCGCACGGTTACGAAGGACAAGGGCCGGAACATAGTTCAGCCCGGCTCGAAAGATATTTACAGCTCTGTGCGGAAAATAATATGCAGGTCTGTTATCCGACCACTCCGGCGCAATATTTCCACCTCTTGCGGCGCCAGGTCAAACAAGACATCGTGCGTCCGCTAATTGTGATGACGCCCAAGAGTTTGTTGCGTCTGCCCGAAGCCAGTTCGAGCATTGGAGAACTGACCAATGGTGGTTTTCAAACTCTGATTGACGATACGACCGCCGACAAATCAAAGGTAAAACGCATAATCGTCTGTAGCGGAAAGGTTTATTACGATTTGGAAAAGAGACGTCACGAAAACGTCGCCATTGTCCGGCTCGAACAATTTTACCCCTTCCCGAAATCTCGATTAGAAGAGGTTTTTGCAGGTTATCCAAATGCCAAATCACTCGTTTGGTGTCAGGAAGAGCCCAAAAATATGGGTGGGTGGATCTTTGTTCGCTCACGTTTTGAAGAGATCAAAGGCAAATTGAGTTTCGAGTATGCCGGCCGTCACGCTTCGGCCTCACCTGCCACGGGCAGTTACGCCCTTCACGGTTTGGAGCAAGCCAAACTGGTTGATGAGGCAGTCACGATTTAGGTTCTTGAATGACGAATGACGAGGCAAGAGAGCATTCAAATATCGTAATTCGTCATTGAAAAGTTTGACGATTGAGTAAATGGTGAATGGTCATTCTATATGGCGCTGGTCAGGCAGAAAGATGTCTATTGTCTAAAATCACTCAAATAAAATACGGCACATTTTATCCAAATCAATCAGTTAGAAATAGCTAGTCTTATTTGAACTGGAAAAGGAGAAAAAGTGATGTCGAAAAAAATAGTATTGCCAAATGGCTTAAACGGAGTAATCTTAACTTTTAGTAACAGCAGTAATGCCGGTGTGCATCCGGTCCTGCATTATTTTCTGTGTAAAGTATTGACCACAACGCTCGAGGATTTTATGACCCCGGGCAAATTCTATCAATTAGGTTCGCTGCATATTTCGTCAACCAGCGAACCGTATCACGCACATCGTGTGGGCGGACCGCATCGTAATGGATCCGCAGTTGATATTTCAGCAGTCAACGGCAAGTCGATTTCCGGATTTTACAGTCACGACGAAGAAGTCGCCGGAATCTGTGATGCGCTACAAGTGCTGGCTACAGACATCAGCGAAGTTTTTGAAAATTTCGGTCCGCTCATTTGTTTCAAAACCAACCGAGCTGGCAACACTAACCAAATCAAAAAGGATAACCAGCTTCTTAGTTCTCACAAATCGCATCTGCATTTTTCCGTGCGGGGTTAGTCAAAAAATAGAAGGATTCGGCAGTTTTTAATCTGACAACGTAGAATTAAGCACCTCTGCAAAAATAGATTCAACTTCAGGCAGAAACGCTACAGTGAAAGACCGTATCAATGCTCAACTTCATGCAGAAATGCGACTGTGAAGGAGCGTCTCAATGCTTTCCTTCAGGCAGAAACGCCGCTGTGATTGTGCAATGTTTCATGCAGTATTCAATTGCAGTTTCAAAGGTTAGTTGGCCAGGAAATTCGGAAAATTGTGCCTCTGCCGGGTTCGGTTTGAACCTCGATTTTCCCGCCCGATCGTTCCACCAAATCTCTGACCGCATCCAGTCCGACTCCGCGGCCGGAAATTTCGGAAACGGTTTGGCTGGTCGAAAAACCCGGTTGAAAAATCAGTTCGAGGGCTTCTATTTCGTCTAATTGTTTGTCTAAAGGGATGATTCCTGCGGCCTTTGCCCGCTCAGTAATTTTTGCGGCCTCAAGCCCGCGCCCATCGTCTTCGATTTCTAAGAGGAGATTATTGTCAGCCTTTTTGACCGCGATCCTGATCGCAGCAACCGGGGGTTTGCCGCGCAAAAGGCGCTCATCAGCGGTTTCGATAGCGTGGTCAACCGCATTGCCTAGTAAATGCGAGGCAATTTCTTTGAGCAAAATCAAATCCTGCATCGAGACTTCAAAATCGTCATGAGTAAATTCAAACGAAATCTTTTTGTCGAGCCGATTGGCGATCGTTTGTCCGGCGTCGGATAAACTGGCCATCACTCCGCCCACATTATCAGGATATTTTTTTTCGGTAAAACTTATCTCAAACTCAACTTTAGCCGCAAAATTTCGGACTAACTTTTCAACCTCACCAGTCGGCAATTGGCTGACAAATAATGTTTGAAAACCGATTTCTGTTTGAACTGTTTCGGATTGAACCGGCGAGACCGCAATGACCTCCCCGCTTTCGATAAGCAGTTGTTTGAATTGTTTGAAATCTTCGTAAAAGGTCGCGAGATTAAAAAATACTTGTAAGAGATAAAGGTTATTACCGCTTTGAATTGAAGTGCGGAGATTGGATTTTTCCGGCGCGGCCAGTTGTGACCAAATATTCTGAGGAATTTTGGCGGCCCAAAAATCTACGACAGGAGGATGATTCGAGACGGTGACCAAAGCCTTGATTTTGTCGCTGAACTGTTGCGGATAGTGAGTTTGCCGATCGGCTTGATAATCGGCGGCAAGTTGCAAAAGTTGTTTCACCCCTTCCTCAAAAAGAATCTGACTTTCAACAGATTGAATGATTTGCTTGCTTTGAACAGCTTGCAAAAGAGTTTCGATTTCGTGGGCGAGATGAGCCAGATGAATAAAATTAAAAGTATTCGACGTTCCTTTGAGAGTGTGAAGTTGACGAAAAAAACGGCGCAATAGTTCTTCGGAATACCAGTTTTTACCGATAGATTCCGATTGAAACCGTTTAAGTTTGGAAATGGTTTGTTTGAGAAATTCTTGGCCAAGTTCTCCCATCAGAATTTTCCTTTGATTTTATAAATTCGAGGTGGAACAAAACAGCCGGAAATGTTTGCGATTGATTTCGATCAGTACAAAATCAATTTTTATAACGAAGAAGTTTTGGTTTTATTATCCTCTTGTTTAGCCAACTCTTTTTCTAAATCGTGTTTAATGGCATCCAAAATTCCATTGATAAATTGCGTGGCTTCAAAGGTTGAAAAGCGTCGGGCAATTTCAAGCGCTTCGTTGATAATAACGGTGTGCGGAGTTGGTTCAAACAAAAACTCATAAACCGCAAGCCGTAAGACATTGCGGTCAACGATCGCCATTCGCTCAATTCGCCAATGTTCGGCTCGGGAGCGCACTCTCTCATCAACCGTTTCAATTTTACGCAAGGTATTGACCGCCAGACGATTAGCAAACTCTCGCGTCCCCTCATCTATTTCGGCTTCGCCAAGTTCGTTCCAATAGTCAGTGGTCAAAACGTCTTCCGACATTTTGGTCACATCCGCCGCAAAAAGCATTTGCAAAGCGCACTCTCTCGCCTTACGCCGTGTTCCCATAATCCTTGCTCTTTTTCAAATTTGCAGAAATCATCTATTTGCTGCCTTTCATTTCCTGGTATAAATTTACGAGTTCGACTGCCGACATGGCGGCCTCAAACCCTTTATTTCCGGCTTTGACGCCACACCGATCTATTGCTTGTTCAAGCGTGTCTGCGGTCACCACACCAAACATCACCGGAACTCCGGTCTTCATTCCGACCTGTCCAATACCTTTGGCGGCTTCGCCCGCGACATAGTCAAAATGCGGCGTTTGTCCGCGAATGACCACGCCCAAACAAATAACCGTATCAAATTTACCGCTTTCCGCAATTTTTTGCGCGGTCAAAGGAATTTCAAACGAACCCGGCACTTTGAAGACTTCGACCGCTTTTTCATCGGCTCCGAGTCTTTCCAAAGCGTCCAGTGCGCCCTCGGTCAATCGGGTGGTCAGAAAATCATTCCAACGCGAAACGATAATCGCAAAACGAAACCCTTCAGCTTTCAGTAGTCCCTGGTGAACTTTTGGTTGCAAACTATTCCCTCAAATAAGCAAATTTCAAATTTAAGTATAGGTTACGCCTAAACCCCTGACAAGCAGAAATTGAAACTTTTAATGGCAGGTCACGTTTTATCTTTGACATTTTTTTTATATCATAAAATCTTCATTGTGAAAAAACTTAACTTAGTTATTATTTTTGTAATATTTTCTATCTCGATTTTTGCCCAGGACGCAATAAAAAAAATCGGCGTGCCGCCGGAAAAGTCTGTCCCGGTAAAGATTCCAAAATTTGAATCCGAGCCGACCATTGACGGAAAGCTGGACGAAGAAATTTGGAAAAAGGCCGCCGTGTTCAAAGATTTTGTCCAAATCCAACCGGGTGACAATATTGCGCCGTCCAGAGAGACTATCGCCTACGTCGGCTATGATGAAAAAAATCTTTATGTCGGCTTTCACGCTTTTGACGAACCGGACAAGATTCGGGCCACGATTGCCAAGCGTGATGACGTTTTTGGTGATGACAATGTTCGATTCACACTCGACACTTTTAATGACCAACGGCGAGCCTATGTTTTCTTTTTCAACCCTTTTGGGATCCAGGCCGATTCGGTTATGACCGACGCCCAGCAAATGGGTCCGGATTTCAGCATTGATGTGGTGATGGAATCAAAAGGTGTGATTTTGTCGGACGGCTATTCGGTTGAGGTCAAACTTCCTTTTAAGTCCATCCGTTACGCTGCCGGAAAAGGACAGGTCTGGGGCTTTAATGTTGGACGGCGGATTCCGCGGCTGAACGATGAAAATGATTCGTGGATGCCGATTGAACGAAACGTTTCGTCACTGCGTCAAATCGGAAAAATTACCGGGCTCAATGACATCAAAACCGAAAGAACGCTGGAGATTGTTCCGAGTATGACGCTCAGCGAGTCAGGCGAGCGGATCGAAGATACTACGCTTCCAGCTGGCTCACGAATTTTGAATCGTCCCATCAAGCAGGACATCGGCGTTTCGGTAAAATTCCAGATCACGCCGAATATTACGCTCGACGCGGCGGTTAATCCCGACTTTGCCGAAGTTGAAGCCGATGCACCGGTGGTGCGGGCAAATGAACGATTTCCGATTTTCTTTCCCGAAAAACGTCCGTTTTTTCTCGAAGGAATTGATTATTTCCGAACCCCTTTGCAGGTGGTCAACACCCGCAATATTGCGGACCCCGATGTCGCAGTAAAGTTGACGGGCAAAACGGGAGCTAATACTTTTGGACTTTTTTCTGCCATTGACCGGTTTCCCGATACTAAAACCAAAGCCTTTATCGGCGTTCTGCGGCTCAAACGCGATGTCGGCGTCCAATCTAATATCGGACTGATCGCCACAACCTATCATTTCGGGTCGCAAAAGCACAATAATTTATTCGGCGTTGACGGTAAATTCCAAATCACCCCGCAAAAAGCCTTCGATTTCCAGGTAGTCGGGACAAACTCGCGTCGAAATTTTTACAATCCCAATATTGACAACACCGAATATCGAGGCGGAAACGGTCTGGCTTATCAGGCAAACTGGGATTATACCGGGAAAAATCGAGGCTATCGGATGGGCGTCAGCGGGCGAAGCAAAGACTATCGGGCGGATGTCGGCTTCACTCGCCGGACAGATACTCACGGAGTTTCCGGCGGCTGGCGGATTGGGACAGAACCCAATGCCGACAGAACCTTGATCGGGATGTCAACCCGGACATTTTTAGGGTTTAATGTTGACGGAAGCGGCAGACTTCAGCAATTTCGTTCAAGTTTTAATACCGAATGGAACTTTCAAAAGGAACTGCAATTCAGAACCGGAACAGATTTTGAAGTCAGTAAAATTTACGAAGAAGAATTTGGCGCAAAGCGCAACGCCGCCCAGCCGGGCATCTTTTACGACGAAAATTTTCGTCAGGCAAACCAATTTACCGTGGACGCCGAGATTGAAAAAACTTTTAACCAGAAAATCAGCTTCGGAGCCGGATTTGGAATTACCACCAACGAGTTTGACTATGATTTTGGAGCCAGCGAGCGTTATCCGAGGGTTTCACCGGCCGCATTTTTAGGTGATTCGAGACTTGACCCGGGCCAGGGGCTAAGTATCGGTTACGGAGTGGGGGTTGATCTGCAGCCCACTGAACCGTGGAGTATAGAATTAAAATATGAACGCGAAAAATTGCGGCGTAATGATAATAAACTCACGGCTTTCGACTCAAATATTTTCTCGCTCCGTTCAACTTATCAATTCACTCGATTTACATTTATGCGAACCCGCGTGGATTACGAAACGGTTGACGGGACTATAAATTCGCAATTACTTTTCGGCTGGAGTCCAAGCCCGGGAACAGCGTTTTATGTCGGCTATAATGACAATTCAAATTATCGCGCCTTTAACGAATTTCGGAACCGATTCGATGAAGGTTT
This sequence comes from Acidobacteriota bacterium, assembly GCA_031413075.1. GTDB lineage: Bacteria > Acidobacteriota > Blastocatellia > Pyrinomonadales > Pyrinomonadaceae > JAIBCC01. Next base: position 6,555 of record JANOEF010000493.1, read on the forward strand.
TCGTCAGGACGGGCGGCGATTCTTTATCCGATTTTCGTATTTATTCCGACGAAGTTTTTAAGCCACTCATCGTCTAAAGCTTCAACAGTCTTTCGCGCAATATTTTCGATTGGAGACGACTCGACGAGATTTGCTGACCATTTTTGAGGAAGACCAGAAAAGTCCCGCCCGGCATCGGACTGATTCGCAAAATCATTTCCAGATTTGCCAGAGCTCCGCGTGAAAGACGGACAAAACGGGTCGGTTTGAGCCGGGCTTCGAGGTCTTTCAGACGAAAATTAATGGTATAACGCTTGTTATTGATGGTCGTCAGATGAAGCAATTCGCCATCCGCCACGATTGAGACAATTTCACGAACCGGGACCAGAACAATTTCTTCGCGCTGTTTGACGGGGATTCGTTCCAAATAAGTATTTGGCTGATAGGTCTGGACTACATTTTTGAGTTTTTCGGCCTCAGCTCGGCGAGATTCGGTTTGTTCGAGACGTTCCTGCGCCCGTTCAATGGTGGCTTGGAGCCTTCCCTTTTCAACCGGTTTGAGTAAATAATCAACCGCATTCAGTTCAAAGGCTTGAACCGCATATTCATCATACGCAGTTACAAAAGCAACCAGCGGCAGTTGACTCTGACCAAGCAGACGAACCACATCAAGCCCGGTCACTTCGGGCATCTGCAAATCGAGCAAGGCCAGATCTGGTTTAGTTTCTTTGATGATCTCGATCGCTTCGGCACCGTTTTCTGCTTCGCCGACAATCTCAACCTCTTCAAAATCATTGAGAATCGCCTTCAGAAACATCCGCGCCGGACGTTCATCGTCGGCTATTACAATTCGTATTTTACTCATCAGTTAATCCTCAAAAATATTTTCTCTTTTACCCCAAAAGTCGTATGATACAAAAATGAAAAAGCCAATCATTCCGGTCGAAAATCCGGCGCCTCTCTCAGAGCCAAAAGCTGAAACGGAAAAAGAGCGTCTATTTCTCGAAGGCCCGCGTTCACGACTCAAAGAACTCGGCAGTATTGCCCGGATCAGTTGGGAATTTCTACGGGTTTTTCGGGTCTTACACTTTGTCGGCCCCTGTGTTACGGTCTTTGGTTCGGCCCGTTTTACCGAGGGTCATCAATATTACGAATTAACCCGTAAAGTGGGGGCGGCCCTTGCCAATTTAGGTTATTCGGTGATGACCGGCGGCGGGCCCGGTTTGATGGAAGCCGCCAATCGCGGAGCCAAAGAAGCGGGCGGAACCTCCATCGGTTGTAATATTTTACTTGAGTTCGAGCAAGACCCGAATCCTTATTTAGACCACTGGCTCACTGTCCGTTACTTTTTTATCCGCAAAGTTGCATTGGTTAAATATTCATATGCGTTTGTGGTCGTGCCGGGAGGTTTCGGGACACTCGACGAACTGTTCGATGGCGCAGATGCGCCGC
>JANOEF010000494.1:0-13531 GCA_031413075.1 Acidobacteriota bacterium
TAAATATGTCCCGGCATATGCAGCAGATGTCCCGCATTCGGCGCAAGCTGGGGCAATTTTTCGCAGCTTGGCAAGGCTTCGGCGGGGCGCGAACCGTTTTCGACGGCGTGAATCCAATAATGATGAACCGCCGCGTGATTCGGGTGCGTGACGAGCAAATTTCGCAGAATCATCTGCCCGTAAATCTTTCCGTCGCGCGGTCTGCCATCCGGCAAATAGCTTCCTGCCGGAGTCGAAAGCGTGTTTGCCAACAGCAATTTTGCCTCAACATCTTCGGGGTATTTATCAATCAAAGCCTCCATTTCGGTAATCCAAGCAGGTCGCCCTTTGCCCTGTTCAACAAGCAGCGAAATGGCGCGAATATAATATTTTTCGTGGTCGGATGCAGTTGGTAATAGTTCGACTGCTTTTTTCAAAGCCTTTGTTCTTTCTTCGGACATTTCTTGCGAATTTTGCCCAAGTGCATTGTAAATTCCCCAATAAGCCATCGCGCTGGTTTCATCGTTGCGGACGGCTTCGCGGAAGGCTCGATAGGCTTCGACATCCCAAAAAGCGTGGAGCAAATTGAGCCCTTGATTAAAATATTTCTGCGTCAATTCGCTTTTGGTCGTAATTTTGATATTGCTGGTGCCGATGCCCGTCATCAAAGGCGGTGGCGGGAGCGAAGCAACCTCAAAAGCGGGCGCATATTCTTCTGCTTGATGGTGATGCTGGGCGTTAGTTGATTGAAAAAATAGTAACAAAGCGAACCCAGTCGCGACGTTTTTTAGGTAATTTTTGTGATTTAATTTCATCATTATTTTAGGGCTTTCGCACATCTTTTGTATGTTCAAAGACTGCGCTTCTCTCACTAATTTCTCTTAATTCTGTTTTTTCAACGCCCAATTTTCTACTGCCATAAATTCAATCTTTCCGCTTGAATCGGGAATCAGCAGAAAACTTTGCAACTGCCCTGCTCCAGGCGCGGAAAACCTATTTTCGCCGACTTTTTTTATCGGAAAAGTTTTGCCCCCAGCCTTTAACAATAATTTTCCGTCAACGACGACGAGTTCAGCACGAATCGTTTCGCTGTTCACATAAATTCCGGCATAACTCGCGATTTCATCCGGTTTCATCGCCTGTTCCGTGAGCGTTGGTTGAATTGAGTCGGCTTTTTTAGGAACCAGCATTTCGATAGCTTTGCGTGCCGTGCGCGAAAAGAATGCACCTGTTCGATTGGTTAAAATAATTACCGCAACACGCTGCTCAGGGACAGTAAAAATAATGCTCCCGTAACCTGAGCGGGCGCCTGTGTGTTGGACAATCTGCACCCCCGATTCAATTTGGCGCACCAAGCCATAGCCATATTCCCGCTCCAATGCCAATATTTTTGCGTGTGGTTGCGAAATAAGATTGATAAGCGTTGGCGATAAAATTTGGTTGCCTGCGAGCTTGCCTTGATTTAAAAAAGCGATTGCGAAATTTGAAAGCTCTTCGACATTTGAAAAAAGCGATCCGGGCGGATAATTCCCCGCATATTCCGCAAATGGTCTGACAACAACTGCGCCTTTTTGAGACGGATTGTGACCGATTGCTAACGGATAGGTCATCGCCGAAAGCGGGCGAAACGTGCTTATTTTCATCGCTAACGGTTTCAAAACAAGGTCGTCCACCATATCGGCAAAAGGTTTTCCGCCAACTTGTTCAAGCACATAACCCGCCAGCACATAACCCGCATTGGAATAGGAAAATACTTTGTCGGGTGCGATGAAAAACATTTTTTCATCCCAACTTTGAACCCGTTTCGCCATTGCTGTCTCGTCGGGAGAACCGGTTTGCGGAGCTTCATCTTTTAATCCCGCGGTATGGCTCAATAATTGGTGCAAAGTTAATTTAGCCAAACTCGGATGGAGACTTTTGGCGTAATCGCCAATCGGCGCAGCAAGTTTAATTTTCCTTTGTTCCGCCAAAATAACGAGAGCCGTTGCCACAAACATTTTCGTGGTCGAACCGAGCCGAAACAAAGTTTTGGTCGTAACAGGAAGTTCGGACTCAATATTGGCGACCCCAAACCCTTTTTGAAAAACTACTTTTTCGCCGTTAATAACTGCCACCTGCGCCCCGGGAACTTTGCCTGATGCCATTTCTTCGGCAACAGTTTGTTCCAACAACTGCCAATCTAACGAATCTTTCGGCGGCGCATTGGTTGATTGTGCGAAAGTCTGAGTCGCCAATGAACAAGCGAGTAAAAACGCACTAAATGTCTGTAATATTTTTCTTGATTTCAAATTAATTCTCCACATCGGCCAATCGGCAAATGAATCCCCAACCGCCACCGAGTTCGCTCACCGCCAGCACAAGCTCGTTATCACCTTTTTTCAACGGAAGGTAAAGCGCATCGTTTTCTGCGTCCATAATTCCCAAAAATCCGGGGTCGCGGAAATATTGTGCGCTCCGCCCGCGATAGAGGATTTTGCCGTTGAGGAAGACGCTAACATCATCGCTGTAACCGAGATAGAGTTTTTTGATTTGGTCACGGTCGGACTTGATATTGGTTCGCGCATAGACGACTTTAATTCCTGTTTGCGGGTCTAAACGATTTGAGAAATCGTTGGCAAACGTGACTCGCACTTGCGGACGATCCAGATAACGATAGAGAGCAACAAAGCCCGGGGACTCCGCCTCAACTTCTTGCCACCCAATAGTTTTGGATTCTGCGGACGAAAGCGGTTGTTCAAGTTTTCTGGTTAGCGCATCAAAAGACGACGACAAACTCCACTTGGTCAGAGTCCCCGCAGGCATCGGTGGTGGGCGGCGTTCCCAAGCAACCGGCGGAGTTTCGCGCACTTCAAAATTTGAAAAATAAGTCGCCCCCGTCAAAACTGCGAGCGCAAGCTGCCCTTTCTGCACCCCGCTTTTCAAATCGTCAATCACCAAAACCGGCTTTTCCATATCTTTGACGTAGAATTTCGCCTGTGCGCCTTTTACTTCCAGACGCAAGTGAAACCAAACTTCTTTTGGAATCTCAACCGCGCCGATAAAGCCCGCGCCACTATAAATTTGCCAATTCAGTCCGGTGTTGAGAACCGGAGTATATTGCATCGCATCGGCAAGTCCCGATTTATGTTGGCGCAGATAAATCCATTCAGCATCTTTGCCCTCGTTGCCGATTCGGAACTGAATCCCGAAAAATCCGCGATTAGCAGGAGTTGCGACATCAACATCAATCACGCCGTCGCGCATCTCAAAATCTTTCACAGATGCCGCCCCGCCGTTGAGAAAAATTGACTTGCGCCCCAAATATTCTTCGGGCTTGGCTTGCCCTTCAAATACCCAACGGGGCGAATCCGGCGGAATAGAAAGTGTCTGTAACTGTTGCGCTTGAACTATTTGCGTTAGGGCGCTAAATAACAGAAGCAAGCCGAATGTTTTAATTTTTATGAATGATGATTTCATTATTTTCCCTTATTATTTATTGCCGTTTGAGGTCCGTTTGGAGTCCAGCCTTCAGGCTGGACTCCACCAGCGAAGCGCGGTGGATAACACGCTAAAGCGTGGACTCCATACTTTTATTTATAATTTTTGCCGAATCCACCCATATTGCGTATTTGAAGGTCGCGCACCTTCCGCCCGATATTTTGCCTTCATTTTCGTCATATAATCCGTCGGAATCGCATTCATTTTCGCTTTGACATCAATGCCGTAAACTTTCGCTGAATTTAATCCGAAAATCTTTTCTTTGACCTTATCCGTCAATGGCTTAAAGCCGAATCTTTTCATCAAATCTTCGGGCATTTGCAGACGGCGAAAGGCCTCGATTTGCCATTGCGGACCGCCCCACCAAATTGAATCCGTTCCCCACAAAACACGGTCTTCGCCAAACGCTTAAATCATCAGTCCGAGCATAAACGCGCAAAGTTTCGGTTGCGTGATGACGGTCATTCCAAAGGTCGTTCCCAAATCCAGATAGACGTTTTTCATCTTCGGATTGCGTTTTTGCATCTCGCATAAATCCGTTATCCAAGGGATGTTGGTAACAGTTTTGAAATCGTCCTGGACAGCAGGCATCGCATCACGAACTCCTTTGAATCCGGCGTGGTAAATCAGAAAATTCAGGTCGGGAAAATCTTTGGCGGCTTTTTCGACATCTTTGGGGCTGGAATGTTCGATTTCCCAGCCCGGCAGAGGTAAACCTTTGTGAACGCAGATGTTTTTGATTCCGATCTGGCGCGAATATTCGTAAAACGGATAGGCGATTTTTTCGTCATCCATCCACCAGCCAACGCTCCCGTCGGCCAGCGGCTGCCCCGGATACCCTTTCCAGGCTTCGGGTTTTAGTTGTTCAAATTGGCGGTGCATTGATTCGAGTTCGGACGCGCCCAAATCGGGCGAAAAAGTTCCGTGGGCGAGCAGGCGTTTCGATTTTGCCAGACCGTTGATTTCGGCGCGGGTTTCAAACATTTCGGCCGGCGTCAGCACATTTTGATCTTCGGTTTTAGCCGGAAGTCCTGTGATGACCGCCATCGAAGTATCACTGTCGAGAAACATTTCCTTGATATAATTCGCCAGATAAAGATCTTCCCATTTATGCTCTTTATCAACCAAATCTGTATTTCCCCACAGCCCGCCGACTTCACGATAACGAAGTAGCGCGGGAACCTCGATTATCTTCGGGGCGACAACATGATGCGTGTGAATGTCGAAAATAAACGGAGTTTTCGGAAACTTTTCATCGGTCGCCAAAGCCTCAAACAGTTCGGATGCGTCAACTTTGAAAAAATCGCCAAACACCGAATTAAGTGCGAGAAAAGCCGCCGCCATCCCGCCCGTCGAGGCAAGAAATTGACGGCGACTGATGCCGAGCCGTCTGGAACTGTCGCCGGCAATTTCAAGCAAGCGAGTCTCAACCCTTTTTTGCTCGATCGTTTGGTCAATCGGCGCAAATTCTTCGTTGGAAACGATTTGCGTCGGAATCGGCAGATATTTGTCATCAATGTCGCATTTTTGAATCCATTTTCGTTTCATAAAAAATAATCAATCCTTCTTCAAAAAAGACTTAAACCAACTGACAGTTTCACAGTCTCTTTCCGCTTGATTTGCTGTCAATACTCATCCCAACTCCGCCGCGTTTGGCAGGACTATCAGTAGCAACCTGTTTCCATGACAATTAGTATTGCCAATAAAGACCTCATCGCCAAGCGGTTTGTGACCAAACGCATAATTTAGGGATAGGGTGATTTTTAATCAATTTAGGGGAAAAATAGTGGGACAAATTTACAACAAAATGGATTTTTTCTGTAAATCTCAAAGGCGAACAAAACTCGTCATCATAAAGTGAGGCTTTATCCCTTAAACTTTCGCTTTGACACTTTGTCATGGACAATTTTTGAGATTGAAATAAGATAAAGGAGCCTAAATTGCTAGTTATGATTTTTGCCCGCGAATGAACGCGAATTGACGCGAATTAAAGGCAATTCAGCAGATAATTTGGAAATAAGGGCTGTTCTAAAAATTTAAGATTTAACCGCAAAGGTCGCAAAGTTTTTCGCCAAGGACGCTAAGAAAAATCTTTATTATGAATATTTTGCGCTCCTTTGCGTAACCTTGGCGTTCTTTGCGGTTAAGTGTATTTTTTGCATTTTTGGGACTCCCCACAAATTAAATTATTCGCGTTCATTCGCGCAGATTCGCGGGCAAAAAAAGATTTCTCTGTAATCTGCAAATTGGTTTAATGTAGGACTTTATGGAAAGTGAATTGAGCAACCGCAAACTGAAAAACTGGTTAATAATCCTTGGGGTTTGGGTTTTTGCGGCGATTGTTTTTTCTACTTTCACCTTTCTTCAAGAGTCAATTACGAGTCAGCCAAGCCCGTATTGGCGCTATTTATCCTGGCAAACTTCGTCGTGTTTGACTTGGTTTTTGTTGACACCGTTAGTAATCCAAATTGTTTCCCGATTCCCTCTTGAGCGTAAGAACTTGGGGCGAAATTTCTTGATTTATTTAGTCTGTGGGTTGCTTTTGATAGTCATTCACACCGTCAGCGATGCCCTGTTTTTGCCAAGTTTGGGTTTTCATCCGCAAATGAAACTTGAATCTTTTACCAAGGCGTTCAGATTCTTTTTAGTCTGGTATTTCGTGTGGAATTTGCTGATTTATATCGCAGTTTTGGGCGTAACTTTCGGCTTCAATTACTACCGAAAATTCAACGAGCGCGAGCTCAGAACAACTCAACTTGAAGCAACTCTGGCAAAGACGCGGTTACAGGCTCTCAAAAACCAAATCCATCCGCATTTTTTGTTTAATACGCACAATTCAATCATCGAATTGATTCATTCTGACGCAGAAACCGCCGAAAAAATGCTGACAAATCTGAGCGATTTATTACGGCTGGCGTTGGAAAACACTGATGTTGAAGAAGTTACGCTCAAGCAGGAGTTGGAGTTCTCCAACAAATATTTGGAAATTGAGCAAATCCGTTTTGAGGAACGATTGAAAGTAAAATTGGAAATTGACCCAAACACGCTGGACGCAATTGTGCCGAATATGATTTTGCAGCCGCTGATCGAAAACGCCCTCAAACACGGCATCGCGCCGCTTTTGGAAGGCGGAACAATCGAAGTTCGTTCAGAAAAAAAAGACGGCACTTTGTATTTAACTGTTGCAGATAACGGAGTTGGAATTAAGGCGGAAGAAATTTCGCAGATAAATTACGGCATCGGACTCGCAAACATACAGGAGCGGCTCAAATTTCTTTATAACGGCAACCATAATTTTGAGATAAAACAGAATGGTAAAAAAGGATTTTTGGTCAAATTATCAATCCCTTTTCAACGTGCCGATTATTCTGCGGAGAAAACGGAAGTATTGTTCGACTAAAGAGTTTTTTATGATTAAAACTTTAATTGTTGATGACGAAAGATTAGCCCGCCAGCGAATAAGGCGATTGCTCCAAAACGAAACCGACCTCGAAATCATTGGCGAATGCAAAAGTGGTGCAGAAGCCGTTTCGTTTATCAATCAAAATAATCTCGACCTCATTTTTCTCGATATTCAAATGCCAGAATTAAATGGTTTTGAAGTTTTACAGCAGATTAACGCACCGCAAATGCCTTTTGTTATTTTTGTCACGGCTTTTGATTCATTCGCTATCAAAGCCTTTGAATTTCACGCCTTGGACTATCTCCTTAAACCTCTCACGCCGGAACGTCTGCAAACAGCAGTTAGTCACGCCCGCGAGCGTCTGACGAAAGATCAACGTGATAATTTCGATGAACGAGTGATTTCACTTCTTGCAGAAATTAAAGAGGTAAAACTACGAGACGAAAAGAAATACTTAAACCGGGTTATGTTGCGCCCACCGGGACGCATTTATTTTATCCAAACCCCAACCATTAGCTGGATCGAAGCCAAAGGCAATTATGTCAATCTGCACGTCGGAAAAGAAGGGCATCTGTTGCGCGAAACGATGAGCAATCTGGAAAAACGGCTTGACCCGAATAAATTTGTTCGGATTCACCGCTCGGCCATCGTTAATATTGATACGGTTTTTGAAATTCGACGGCTTTTATCGGGAGATTATTCTTTAACGCTGAAAGATAGAACAGAGCTAATTTTGAGCCGCCATTACCGCGACGGATTTTTTAAGTTGTTTGATGACCCTGATAATCCGGTAGATTTTTGATTCTTTCCAGAGCTTTTTTCATTGTTGCTTACCAAACTAAACTTGCGGTTTCATCAGTCGGATTTTGAGCAAAAATTGGGAGTAGGTTTGCACATAAAACCAAAGCAATAATTTTTGAAAAACTTTTCATAGATTTTATGGTTGAAATCCAACACTTCTCCATAGTTCCGCGCTGTCATACATTCTTCCTTTGGTCATTACAAATCTGACCTGACGGATTTCGCTGATCGAGCGAAGCGGATTACCGTCAATGATTATCAAATCGGCTGTTTTTCCGGCTTCGATGGTTCCCAGTTCTTTATCGAGTTTCATAACTCGCGCCGGAACAATAGTTGCGGCTTGAATTGCCTGCATCGGAGTCAGTCCGGCGTTGACCAGCAGTTCGATTTCCCGAAATTCGCTATGCCCCGGCACGACTAAATCTGTTCCGACAATGATTGGAATCCCGTTTTTATGTAAGGTCAAAAGGACGCGATTCGCTAAAATATTGCGTTGTTTGATTCTGTCTTCCAACGCCGGATTTGGTTGAATTCCCATCGAATCAATGATGGCTGCAAGTTCAAATGGCAGTTTCGTCATTCCCGGCTCAACGGTTGAAAACGGCTCATTTCGAAATCGCGATCCTACCTCACCTCTGGCTGAAGTTGGTTCAACCACCGTTTGATGGTCGCGCAAAAACTTTAATCCTTCTTTGGCGGCTTCGGCTTCCGGGTCAATGACAGGGCGTTGACCGGCAATTGGCTTGAAAGACCTTGGCAGCATCGCCTGATAGACAAAACCGAGATGATTGACTTGATCAAATCCGTTTTCGATTGCGTCATAAATATTTACACCGGTCGGAATATGTCCCGTGACGGTCATTCCCAATTTATGCGCTTCGTCCGCCACAACTTTAATCAACTCAGGCTTGAGCGATTGGTAAATCTTTATTTGTTCAAATCCGGCACGTTTATATTGATTGACAATTTTTCGCGCTTCTTCGGGCGTGTCGGCCTTCATACTGCCAAGCGGAGTCGCGCCGCCGTCAATATATCCGGCGAGCAGCAATCTTGGTGCAATCTTAATGCGTTCGGATTTAATCGCATCGCGAAGCGGAACAATAAATTCAAATTCGTTTGCCGCATCGCGCATCGTGGTTATTCCTGCCGCCAGCGAAACGGGAAACCATTCCGCCTGTGTTGCGTGCGCGTGCATATCCCAGAGCCCCGGCAATAGAGTTTTTCCGCGAGCCTCAACCGTGCGAAACCCTTTGGGAATTTTTATATCTGTTTGTCTGCCGACTGCTTTGATGCGTCCATTTTCGATCAAAACCACGCTGTCAGAAATTGGTTCACCGCCGTTTCCATCAATCAAAAGAGCACCGACTATGGCAAAATGGTTTTCTTCCAAAGGTTTGATTTGTTGGCTTAAGGCTTCGAGTTGTTTTTCCGCGTCTTTAGCAGATCGGTCAACAAAAAACGGTAAGAGGGTTTCGTAGCCTTCGCGCAAGGCTTCAAATCTATCCATTTCGGCATCTGCGCCAATCAATGCGATAAGGCGTTGCTGTTGGTCAAACCAGACCGTTTCACAACCCCACATGACGCCTTCCAGACAATATCGGGAAAGCGTCTCTTTTTTTCCCGCGAGAGAAATTCTATCATCGCCCAGGAACTTCAATTTTGCGTTTCCGCCGGGGAAAAGCGGCAAACTATCTTTAATGCCGTTTCGTTGCCAATATCGAAATAGCATCATTTGCGGCGCAATCGGCGCGGGCTGGGAAATCGTGAAAAATTTACCCGCGAGTTTTTCCGTTTTTGTGTTTGCACCGTTGCGGATGGTGGCAGTATCGCCATTAACCTCAACACTTGCATCAACTTCAGTCCGAGTCGAAGTGCTGCCTTTGCTCTCAAAAAGAAGCGGTTGATAGTCATGTTTTCTGACTTTCAAAGTTGAGACAACCGAAACTTTGCCGCCGATAAAACTTAAATCAAAATTTGTTTTGAGTAGAATTGATTCGCCCTCGGCGGTAATATTGTAAGTTTCGGCGCCGATCGGTAGCTGGTATTTGTATAAGATAAATTTGCCATGTTCGATCGGTAGTTGAGCCATAGTAGTTATGGTTGCGCCCAAAATGCAGAGACTAAAATTTAATAGTTGTAAAAAAAGTGATTTCATTGTTTTCTCGGTATTCTCTAACTGATTTTTGGAACTTTCCGATTTAGTCGCGTAGCGACCTTTTGAGTTTAGCCGTGTCTCTTAAGGCACGGTCAATTAAATCAGCAATTTACGTCGCGTCAGCGACGACTGAATTATCACTATTTTCAATTGTCGCTGACGCAACAAAAACGTCCTTTCTTTCTTTCCGTGCCCTTAAAAGACACGGCTAAAATCGGATCATCGCTACGCGATATTTACGGTTTTTTTTTCAAATATCCCTGATGGGACACCGTTTTCTCAAATCGGAACAAAATCCGTTTCTTACCCTATGTTTACTCACTAAAACGCACATTTGGTAAGACTTTTTGCAATGATTTTGTGCCTTCTTCGGTTACTTTTGAGCCACTGACTAGCAAACTTTCGAGCAAGGTTAATTTTTCCAAATACTTCAAACCCGCGTCAGAAACTGCGGTGCGGAAAAGGCTTAAACGATTTATTTTTGATAATTTCGAGAGATTTTTCAAACCTTCATCGGTAATATTTGTTCTGCCGATCAAAAGCGTTTCGAGGTTGGTCAGATTTTTAAATTTCGCCAAACCTTTATCGGATAAATTGGTGCGAAAAAGGTTCAAGAATTTGAGTTTTTTCAGCCTTTTTAAATGTGCAACGCCTTCATCGCTAATCTCAGTAATTCGCAAATCGAGCCATTGCAGTTCGCTCAGAACTTCGAGATTTTTCAAATCGCCATCGGTGATTTTGGTTTCGTGCAAATCGACTTTGACGACGTTTTTTTTATCATCATATTCAACCTTTCCGGCAAGCTTTTCGATGGCTTCAACGGCTTTTGCTTGTTTCGATAGATTTTGACCAAACGCCAAAACCGAAATTGATAACGTAAATGTCATTGCAATTAGGATCTTGTTCATATTTCCTCTCTTTTATTCACCAACTTTCTGAAACTTCAACGCGATTTCATCAAGCCATTTATTTAATTCAGTTTGCACATAATATTTGCCTTTCAGCATGACGCCTGCACGTTTTTCGGTGTTCGCAATATTTTCGAGTGGGTTTGCTTCCAACAAAACCAAATCCGCGTTTTTGCCTGCTTCGATTGTTCCTGTCTGATCCAACGTCCCGAAAAATTCAGCAGGGTTTCGCGTGGCAGATGCTAAAACGGCGTAGTTTGGGAGCCCCGCTTCGTGCAAATTTTGTAGTTCGGTATGGAGCGAAAAACCGTAGAGCCACAGCCAATCGGGCGAATCCGAACCCGCAAGAATTTTTCCGCCCGCTTCATAAATCGCTTTGGTCAATTTATTTCGGTAATCAACGTATTTGGCGCGGCGCAACGCGGATGGCGGATTTCCCCAGAAACGATGGCGCGGCTCGTCCAGTTCTTCGCGAATTTTCGGTGGATAAAATCTGTAGCCAGCTCGTGATTTAACCATTTCATCAGTTGGCTCAATTCCAAAAGACGACTTAAGAAAAGTCAGCGTCGGACAGGCAAAAGGATTGGCTGCCACCGTTTTTCGCGCGAGTTCCGGGATGCGTGTTTCTTCCAAAACATCGAGGCTTTCCCATGCCTTTGCCTGCCAGACAAAAACGCCTGAAGTCGAACCCGCAAGACCCGTGCTTTCGGGAATCATCGCTTCGAAATAGGCGTCCAAGTGTTCAATTTGTTGTTTTGCGTCAAAGGCTTTTTGCAAACCGACCTGGCGGTCAACGTGACCGATGACCCGCATATTTTGTTTGGCAGATTCATCAATAACAGCGTCATAGACTTCGCGGTTGATAAAAAACGTGAGCTTAATAAAATCGTAGCTGTCGGTCTTTGCTTGGCGGACGGTATCTCTCGCTTGTTGGGCATTGGTCACGACATAACCATTAAAAATATCGCCGAAGCTGCCCCCCGAAAATTGCGGACTGGCGGCGTAAATGGTCGGTGCAATAATTTCCTGATTAGCCGATTGTTGGCGCAAAATCAGATGTTCGGGCGTGCCGATCATCAAACGAATGGTCGTGACCCCATTCGCCAACATAATTTTGAGTTCATCAGGCGCCAGTGAATCGGGTAATTTTTCATCGGAAAGCAGATGCGCGTGCATATCCACCAGCCCGGGGATTAAAAATTTCCCTTTACCGTCAATAATTTGCGACCCCTTTGGAATTTTTACTTGTTTGCCGATTTCGACAATTTTGCCATCGCCGACAAGCACGGTTTGATTTGTCAAAACGCGCTCTTTGTCCATCGGAATGACGTTGACATTCTTAAACACAGTCGTCTGGTTTTGGGCAAAAGCCGTTGAAAAATAGACAACAATCCAAATTAGCCAAGTAAAGTTTCTCATCAAATTTTCACCTTTTCTCTGATAATTGTTTGAAAGCTGCGGCAGTTGCAGGGAGAAAAACGTAGTTTTCAAACACGAATCTTTTATGTTGCGAATCCCCCGCAAACAAATTTCTAAACTCATCTAAATTAACACTTTTTCGCATTTGTTCGAGCGTTTCGCCTCTTTCAAACGAGCTTTCGCATTGCGATTTGATTGAACTTAAAAGCCGAATCATGAGGCGAATATAAGCATCATCGTGCATGACGCCGCCGTGACTCGGGATGATGGTTTTGGCTTTTAATTTCAACAGATTTTCGAGCGTTGCACCGTATTCCAATGGATACGAAGTTGAACCGATCAACGGAATCGGAAAAACGGTCAAATCTCCGCTGACGACAATTTTTTCATTTGGCAAATACACCACCAAATCCCCGCCGGTGTGCGCTCTGCCCAAAAATTTAATCTCAATTTTTCGCTTGCCATCGTTTAATTCCAAACGATCTTTGACGGTGATGGTCGGTAAAATAATTTGAAAATTCGGCGATTCCGTCATATACGATTCGACCAATTTGATGTCGCTCGCATATCCAAGCCGTTCTTCATCAGTGATCTTTTTCTTTTCGAGATTTTCACCTTTCTCGAGCAATTTTTTAAGATAATTGGCAAAGCCTTTCCCGCTCTCAACCGAATCTTTGCGATTTTCTGCGCCGATGGTCGGCAAATCCTGCAAAGTACTTTCGTGCCCGATAAATTCGACGTTTGGAAAGGCTTCACGATAAACGCGATTGCCGATAATGTGGTCTTCGTGCCAATGCGTGTTGATGACGTATTTAACAGGTTTATCAGTAATTTTCCTAAGTTCCGCGAGAACTTCGCGAGTATATTCGCTACTGATATTTGAATCCACGACGATTGTTTCGTTTTTACCGATGATGAAAACCGTGTTCGGATTGAACCACAGCGAAGGAGGTTCTTTGCGAATCACAGTGTAGATGTCATGGTTGATTTTCTGAACCTCGTAATCAGGGCCGGCAATATTTGGAATTGCCAAAAAGAAGATCGTCAACCACGACAGGTAAAACATTTTCGGCTTTATGGATTTTGAATATTTGATAACCAAGTTTCTCTCCAATTTCTGTGTTTGAATCTTTGATAAATTTGATTATTATTCTGTTTTCCATCTGTCGCAATGAGTTTGTGATGAGCCGTAAAAATTTAGGTCTCAGTCGCAAATAATGCAACAATACTTTAGTTCTACTTTGTTAGATCAATTTTTAACCCTTTCAATCAGTTGTGAGCTGGGAGCGCGGGCATCCATGCCAGCCAGAATGCAAAGCAATATAACCAAGTTTGAACTGCGTTCAAGTTGAAAATAACAAAATATATTACAATTTTAGAGACTTCGCC